>CADBUK010000204.1 GCA_902797915.1 Oscillospiraceae bacterium | reverse complement strand
AGGACGGGTTGCTGATTCAGGGCCGCAAGGCTCAATGAATACAGCAGCAGTACCGCCGCGGAACTGGTTGAGGATAAGCTTTCTTTCAAGGCTCTTGAGGTCATTCGGGAAGAATTCCTGAGTGTGCTTGAATACGAAGAGCGGAACACCGTGTGACTGAAGGTTAAGTGTACCGGGAACACGCATACCCCAAGCAAGCTGGTCTGACCAACCGTGGTAAGCGCCGCCCATTTTAAGAATGTTCTTATTACCTGTTGCAAGACGTGCAACACGAACTGCGCACATACAAGCCTCAGTACCTGAACCGAGCATACGGAACATTTCTACTGAAGGAACGCACTCTGAAATCTTCTTAGCAAGCTTGTACTCGTAAGGATGGAAAAGACCTGTTGAAGGACCGCAGTCCTCAAGAAGCTCAATAACAGCCTTTCTTACAACATCGTCGTTTGAACCGATGATTGTAGGACCGCCTGCCTGAAGGAAGTCATAATACTCGTTGCCGTCAATGTCATAAAGCTTATTGCCCTTTGCCTTGGTCATAACAATCGGGAAAGGATAGTTGAAAGCAAGGTTATGCTGTACGCCGCCCGGAATAACGGACTTAGCCTCTTCAATCTGCTCCTTGGACTTTTTGCACTTCTTTGCAAAATATTCCTCTTCATACTCTTTAAGAGCAGCTCTGCTGATTGAATAAATCGGTTTTTTGATGAGGGCATCAAGTTGCGCGGTTATTGCGCCCGCATCGGGATACTCTGTAATAGCAAATCTTGTATCCATAAATATTTACCTCCTGAAAGTGTGCGTGAGTGATTGCTCACGGTTTTATTGCTGTGAGCGCTTGCTCACTAATATTGCACTTTAAGTATATCACTTTTTACCGATTTGTCAAACACTAAATAATTATTTTTTGGTTAAATTCATTATAAATTATTGCAGTATTAACGGTTTTGTGTTACTATGGTTACATTAAAACAAGAGAAAGGCAAAGATATTTGTTGCACTTGCACAAAGCAATTTTTTCCTTTTTGTGCAATGATACGAAATTCAAAAAAATGATTACAAATTATCACAAAGAAGCCTTTGCAAAACTATCTGAGGAACGGCAGAATTTTTTGCTTGATATTGCTATTGACGAATTTTCATCAAAAGGCTATAAAAACGCTAACATTAACGTAATTGCAAAGAATGCCGGAATAAGCATCGGGCTTATGTACAAATACTTTTCAACCAAAGAGGACTTGTTTTTAACCTGTCTTTCAAAGGGTATGACGATTTTGCACACCACCCTTGAAGATGTTATGAAAAGTAATGACAAGCTGCTGAAAAAGGCTGAAAGGGTTATCCGTGCTTCCCTCGTGCTTTCAAGGGAAAACACAAATTACATTAAGCTTTACAACGAAATAACCGCCGAAAAGGACGGCGAGCGTGCTGTGGCTCTGGCAAAAGAGGTTGAAACCCACACAAGCACTATTTACATTACGGCAATTGCGCAGGCGCTTGCAAGCGGCGACGTTCGTCAGGACCTTAACCCAAGGCTGTTTGCGTTTTTCCTTGACAATCTGCTGATGATGCTGCAGTTTTCATTCAGCTGCGAATACTACAAGGAAAGGCTTTGCATTTACACTGGCGTTAATATTGACGAGCTTAACGATGAGGAAATCGTTAATCAGCTTCTGAAATTTGTTGAATCTGCCTTTACGTTTGAAAAAAACTGAGGCTAAAAAATGGGTAATTAATATATAAATATATTTGGAGGATATTATGGCTAAGTATGTTATCACTTATGATACCGGCACAACCGGTATTAAGACCTGCCTTATTGAGATTGATAAGGAAATAAAGATTATCGCTTCTCAGACATCGGGTTACAGTCTTTTTGTTGACGAGGAAACAGGTGTTAAAGGCGGCGCGGAGCAGGACGCTGACGAATGGTGGCAGGCAATGTGCCTTACCACTAAGGAGGTTTTCAGAAAGGCTCCGGGCATCACTAAAGAGCAGATTGAGGGTATCAGCTTCTGCTCGGCTATGCAGGGCTTCGTTCCCGTTGACAAGGACGGCAATTGCATCCGCAGACCGATGACATATATGGACCAGAGAGCTACCAAGGAGCTTAAAGACGGAATTGCGCACGGCTTCCAGATTGCAGGCGCAGACGCCGCAAAACTTTTAAAATGCCTTAAATACACGGGTGCCGCTCCCCTTTCGGTTAAGGACCCCGTTTGGAAATACAAATGGCTTGAGGCACACGAGCCCGAGAATTTCAAGAAACTGCACAAGTGGCTTGACGTTAAGGAATATCTTATTCTGCGAGCAAGCGGCGAATTTGTTATGACAACCGATTCCGCCTTTGCCACAATGATTTATGACACAAGAAAAGGCCACGAGGGCTGGTGCAAGCCGCTTTGCGATATGTTCGGTATTAATATGAACCACCTGCCGAAGATTATGAAATGCACGGACAAGGTTGGCGAGGTTACCGAAAAGGCTGCCGAAGAGCTTGGCCTTGCAGTCGGCACGGCAGTATTCGGCGGAGGCGGCGACGCTTCGCTTATCGGCGTCGGTGCAGGCGCTGTTGAGGTCGGCGATACTCATATTTACAGCGGAACCTCGGGCTGGGTTGGCACTGTTGTTGAAAAGCAGATTGTTGACACAAGCGCCATGATTGCCGCTATTATCGGCGCGGACCCTGAATCGTATATTTATTTTGCCGAGCTTGAAACCTCTAACAAATGCGTAAGCTGGGTTAAAGACCATCTTGCGCTGGATGAAATCGGCGTTTATCTTTCACACCACGCTGCCCCTTCGGACAGTTATGAGGATATAGCGGTTAACCTTTACGATTATCTTGAAGAGGTTGTTGAGCGTGCGGAGCCCGGCTCAAACGGCGTTGTTTTCACGCCTTGGCTGCACGGCAACCGCTGCCCGTTTGAAGACCCGAACGCCGCAGGTATGTTTTTCAACATCAAGCTTGAAACCGGTAAAACGGAGCTTATCCGCGCGGTTGTTGAGGGTATCTGCTTCCATATGAGATGGATGCTTGAAAGGCAGGATATGAAGAAAGAGGTTACCATCAAAAAGAACGTTCGCTTCTGCGGCGGCGGCGCTCTCGGCGCAACCACCTGCCAGATTCTTGCCGATATTCTTCAGAGAGACGTTGAAGTTGTTGATTCGCCTCAAAACATCGGTGCAGTAGGCGCGGCGGCTTGTATAGCGGTAGGAATGGGAATTATCCCGACTATGAAGGATGTTAAAAAGCTTATTCCTGCGAAGAAAGTTTACCACCCGAACAAAGAGCACAAAGCTGTTTACGACCGCAACTTCACTGTATTCAAAAATCTTTACAAGGACAATAAAAAGAATTTTGAAATATTAAACGGATAATAAAATTAAAACCCCTGAGCATAAAAGCTCAGGGGTTTTTTTATACAGGTTCAAAGAAGGTGTCAATGTAATCGTCTTTTGATTACTGTACACAACTAATAAACACAAACATAGGCTATATTGTCAACAAATACAATTTGCTCATTAGTGTCTAACAGAGTCCAATTTTTATCGACAAAACACATATTGAAGACATTTTCAGGAGTTTCAACAAATTGCATTTCGTTGCCGCAATACAGTGTTAAAAGTGATTCAACAGCATAATCTGTATAAAATGTTTCGGAACCGGCATCAGCATTCTCATCATAAGAAATCCCAATTGAATCAACCACGCTTCCGGTTTCATTTTCATATTTTTCAATTGCGTATGCTACGCTTTCAGCAAAGGTAATTTCTTTATTATTCTGAACCACTTGATTGACACTGACATCAACTGTTTTATAAATATTTAATGCAAAAACCAAAACTAAAATACAAACAACAATTTTGTATATTGTCATATTTTTACTTAAAACAATACTTCCGATTGCAAGCAGCGCAAACACAGAAAAAAGCGCAAACATTGTCCTGGTTGCATGTGATGTTGAAACAAGACCGGGGATATACGCACTAATATATGCTATAACAAAAGATACTCCAATAAACGCACTCTTTTTGAAATCCTTGGTTTTGATAATATAAACTATAAGGCTAATAGCAAACAGAAGCGCCATCAACAAATAACAAACCGTAAGGATTTCCGAATTAAAATATCCTCTGCCTTTCAAAAAAGAATGTTGATGTACAATATAGTATTTAATATTTTCAAATATTGTTTCAACTTTTAAAGACGCTCTTGGGTTTGAAGGAATTCTCAAAGCTTTTTGAATTGCAACTCCTATCACATAATACAATACTGCACCTACAAAGATTAGCGCAGCGTCTTTAAAAAAAGAGAACAAATTATTTTTGAAATTTTTATCCGCAGCAGATACTGTTTTTATACAAAGAATTGCTATAGTATAAATGATAAAAACAGACATCAGCTGCTGATAGGTTGCTGTAGCACATATAAATAAAATAATTGCCAAAAGGTATTGCCAAATATTTTTCTTTTCCGCAAAAACAATTATTCCAAAAAAACAGCACGCTAATCCAACCGCCGTTAAAGAAATGCATTCAGAAAAGGCAAGTAAATCAGTAAACCATACATTTGCAACTGTTATTAATATGGAAAAATCAATAACTAAAAAAGTAATCGTTTTTCTGTTTTTAAATTTTGAAACAATATATACAACCAGCGTGGAGGAAGCGATCGCAGTAAAAACTATAAATGCTATAACATCAGGAAAGGGATTATCAATCGGATTATGACCGAAAGATGAAATTATTCTATATACAAATGCACCAAAATATCTGTACGAGCCAAGGAATGCTCTTATATGCCCTGCTGCACCTACATAGTATACATTGTAAGTATCAACGCTGTAATGAACATGAGAAAAAACCAGTAATGGAGATAAAGCTAACACATTGAATAATAAAACTATCAGCCAATGCTTAAAACCATTCCTCTTGTCTGTCGTCTGTCTGTCTGTCTGTCTGTCTGTCTGTCTGTCTGTCTGTCTGTCTGTCTGTCTGTCTGTCTGTCTGTCTGTCTGTTTGTCTGTCT
>CADBUK010000203.1 GCA_902797915.1 Oscillospiraceae bacterium | reverse complement strand
ACTAAGGCAATTAATGAACGACCGATATAAATCCGTCCTATGAATTATATAAGTTTTAACAATATAGGTATGTTATCACAATTGAGGTAATAATTCAATTCTTTTTATAAAAATAATTGAATTGTAAAAATTGAACTAAAAACCCAAATGTCAGTTTTTTTAGTAATAACCTACTATAGAGGTTTAGAAAACGCTCAACTATATTAAACAAATGTGAAAGGACGTTCGATTGCTATGAAAGTCAAAGAAAAGTATTACAAGGGCACTGTTGACAACACGCTGAAATATCTTTTAAAGAATGAACAGCGCCGTTTCAATTCCGGCTTCTATTTTGAAGACGTTGCTGAATTGATTAAAGAAGCCGGTTATACCGCGCGTGTTTATTCGAAAAAGACAGGTTTTTTCAATATTAAATTTAAAACAGCTGATGACTCTCTTATTGTTACTGCACGCAGTGAAATTTTTGTTGATTTTGATAATATGGACTTTTGTGAAAACTGGTTCAACGAAACAATAGTAAAGTCTCCCTCACCCGAAGATTTTAAGTTTTATATTGACAAGAATGATGAAGTCTGCATTTCAACTTTTTCCAGGTTTTTGAGCGCTGAAGTTTCTGAAACAGAGATTGAATTTATTACAAACAAAATTATCAAAACCGTAGAATCTCTGAAGATTTCTTTTTCAAATGCAGTGTTTGATTATGAGGAAAGATTGAGAAAAACAGATTTCTGAACTAAAAACCAAATCATCATTTATTCGTATGGTTTACTATTACTGGATAAATTCCAAATAAAAATGGAGGCGTTGCAAAATGAATAATATCCACCCAAAGCTTTCGGAAGGTTATGACTATGTAAAAACTTTTGACACGAACATAATTGTTGCCGAAAGGAAACTCATAGTTTCGGAAAAAAGGCTCTATACGGCCAAGGCTGATTTGGAAACAAGACACATCATCATATATAAAAAGGAGGTGTTTTAATTATGATTCCTCAAATCCCCATCAACTGCAACGGTAAAGATTTGATATCAGACCCTGTTTCTATTGGTTTCCAGAAAGGAAACATCTATATATACGACGATATAAACAGGGATACCGCAAAAAGCATTTGTTCGTCTATCAGATATCTTAACGGCAGCGGAATAGAAAACGTTAACATTTATATTAATTCTCCCGGCGGCAGTATTTCTGACGGGTTTGCGATTTATGACGCACTTAAAGCCTCCGATTTTGAGGTTTCTGTTATTGTGGAGGGAATGGCTGCTTCAATGGCTGCCTTTATCGTTGCCTGTGCGGGTACAAAAGGCAAACGCTATTCTATGCCAAATGCTCAAATTATGATTCACCAGCCACTTGGCGGAATCAGCGGACAGACAACGGACATCCGCATTTTCGCAGAACATATTGTGGAGACAAAAAACAAGCTCAACCGCATTCTTAGTGAGGCAACCGGAAAGTCCATTTCAGAAATTGAAGTTGACACCGAAAGGGACACATGGCTTACTGCCGAGCAGGCTCTTGAATACGGAATTATTGACAAAATTATTTATTCATATAAGGAGCTGGATTAATATGATTATCAACAAACCTATAGGTATGGAGCCCTTGGTTTCAGAGGTTAAAAAGATTTGTGAAAACTCCGAAGTTTACAGATTGACCCCCTGCAAGCCTAATCACTTTATCATTTATCTTAACAAAGGCGAAGGAAGAAGCACAGCGCTTGAATATATTTCTAATATGTTCAAAGCAAACGGTGTTCTTGATTTTTATACGGGACTTGACGACCACATTGAATTTACCTTTGACGGAACATACAACAACTATATTGAGGGAGAGCAGTTGTTTGAAGACGCCGCTATCTACGAAAACGCATTTGCTGCACCCTTTGGAATAGACGCCGCTATGCTCTGTTCACACAAAAACGAGGACCATTGGAACATGTTTACAAATATGATTTCAACAAAAGCTAAAAGTGCTTTCTTCGTTTTCTTTATAAGTCTGATTCCGTCAAAAAACGAGGAAGAGCTTATTAAAACAGTAAAAAAGCACACGAAGGGCAGAATTACTGAAATTGTCATTCCTGCATATTCAAAAAGCGACTACCATTCCATTGCAATCAGAAAAGTTAAAGACTGCGTTACCGTATGTGAAGATAAAAAAACCAAAACTGCAATCAGTAATTTTCTTGATTCGCAAAACATTAACAGCGTTACAAAGGCAATTTCCGCAGCAGAACTCATTGTAACAAAAGCAAAATGCTTCCGTACAGAGATGGTTATTGACTCTGAATGCTTTAACGTTTCCGAGAAAGAGAGGCAGAGCTATGAGAAGTGAACATTTGACCGATAAAGATATTATAGCTAAAAATTATCCGGAGTATAGCAATAAAAACTACCCCGTAGGTCCAATAATTATGGACAGATATAACAAACTGTATTTTGACGCCAGTGAAAAGCACGTTGAGGTTGTAGGCAGTACCGGAATGGGTAAAACCCAGGCAGTTGTTTTGCCTTTAACAAAAATGAGCTGCGACAGAAAAGAATCGTTCATCATTGCCGATTCAAAAAGCGGTGAGATTTATAAAAAAACAGCCAAGTATACAAAAAATCACAATCTTAAATGTATTAACTTCTGCGAACTTGAATACAGCAACGATTGCTGGAATCCGCTTAAATCAATCGCAGAGCTGTATAAAACAGGAAATATTGTAAACAAAAAAATTGCGTGCGAAATGCTTCACAACCTTTCGGAAAGCATTAATTCTCCAGATCCAAAGGACCCTTTCTGGCCAAATGCAAGTGCAGAACTTTTTGAAGGCATTACCCTTGCGCTGATAGAACTTGCAGGAAGCGATAGCGAAATAAACATTTCAAGTATATGCAAAATGATGGAGGTGTTGCCGCGCAAATTCACATTCAAAAACTATGCAGAAGAGCTGGTAAACGTCCTGCCTGAAGACTCTGTGGCAAGAAAACATCTTCAGACATACAGCAATGCCCCGAATGATACGCGCGGTTCTATTCACTCCGTTGCATCGAACTCGCTTCGTATCTTTTATCAGAACGAATTGCTCACAAAAGTTCTCAGCAAGGACACAATAGATATTAACTCCCTTGACATTGACGAAAAGCCGCTTGCTTTCTATATTATTCTGCCCGACGACACAGATGCGTATTCCGCCCTGGCAGCAGTACTTATTAACCAGATTACGTCCCATTTCATAAGATTAGCCGATGTAAAGTACGACGGAAGACTTCCGCACAGATTGCACATTATACTCGAAGAGCTTTCCACCGTTTCCAAATCGATATCCAACCTGCCGATGCTTATGGCGAAATCAAGGTCAAGAAATATTCGTATGTACCTTTTCATCCAAAGTTTAAGCCAAATAACCGACGTCTACGGTCCCAACAAAACCGACGCTATCAATGACTGTATCGGATTAACCTACTGCTTTTCGGTTAACAACTGGGATACTCTGGTAGAGTGGGAAAGAAAATGCGGAGAAAAAATTGTTAAACACGGCTCACAAACCTCAAGAGAACCGCTTGTTACAGCTGCAGAAATTCATAATATGCCCTGCATGATGGCGCTTGTGATGACGGACAAATACAAATTCTTTCAGAAATTCAGATACTTTGAAGAAGCATTTGACCTTTCTGACTGGGAGCCGCCGAAAAAAATATACAACCCTGTTTGCGACACCGTAATAAAGACCTTTGACCTTGAATCGTATATCATAAACCCAAAGCGCAGCAGAACTGTAAACAGTGTCAGCATCCGCAAAGAGAATATTGATGACGAAGAAAAATGGGCTGAAGAGGACCTGGATATTCCGATTGAAAAGCCTAAAGACGAATTCAGGCGGTATCTGGTCGTGGAGGACCTTAACGGATGCAGTGCTGACAAGGCGATAAAAATTATTAAAAAATACACATATCTTTCACCAAAAGAAATTTACGAAGGGCTGCAAAATTTGCCTTTTAAGATAGAGTTTTTTGAGGTTAGTAAACTGTTTAGTTGTTTCAAAGAGCTGGCGGATATTCGCTGCAAATTAAGTATCAGCAGGAGGTAAACTATGGACGCGCTTGACAAGCTCAGAATTATTAACACGGAAATGGACGATACGGTAAATGCCGCGGCAGCGGCATACCGTATTATCTCCGCAGAGCCTGAAAATACTCAGGTTGAGTTGTTTACGGATTATATAAGGGAGCATTATGCTTTTATAGACCACAAGGTTACAAGAGATGCCCCCGAACTGATTTCAAGGAAAGACGCATTGACTATAATCAAAAAATATGATAATTCGGTGGACGCTATTATTGACAAACATATTCGTCTCAAATCCGAAGAAAGCGAATTCTATAAAGACGTCTGGAGCTTTATCAACGGCATAAAAAGAACCGATGCACGCTACGCCGTAATGTTTATGTTTGTAAGTAACAGAAGAATGCCGTATTTTAAAATCAAAGAGCCAAAGAAAGTTGATTCCGAAGAGATCAGGGATTTATATGAAACCGCCGCACTTCTCGGAAGGACGGCAAAAACCAGATTCATAATAAACTGCGGGTTCGAAAAAATATCGGATGTAGCTTACGCTATTCTTGACCAGATGAACGAACTTGAAAAAGAAGAAGATAAGATGATGGTTCTTTACGAATTAATCTCATTACATCAGGAGGATATGGTTAGATTAAGGCGGCTTTTTGAATTTCTGCGGGAAGACGACGATTAATTAATGCCAGTCTTTCCTGACTGGCATTAATTAACACTAAATTATAGCACCATTGAATTTAAGCAGTTTAGCTGACCTTTCGCTTTCCCAACTTATTTTTGCAGATGAAAAATCGCAATTTGTAATATCACACGGTAAAATAGTAAGCTCGGAGCTCCTGTTCATTAATTCATTGTCCAACGACATACGCGTTCTTATTTCGTCCGAAAAAATTACCGTTCTGTTATTATCAATAACGAAATTAACGGGAACGCCATTATCAGAAAACCATGCAGGAGTTGACACTGCAAAAAACGCTCGCTCGTCCATGCTTAAACTGCTCGCGGTTTCAACACTTTTAACGCTGCAGTTTTCAACATCTAACATATCACAGGCAAACTCAAGGCTTTCTTTATTAAGCCTAATAATATAAATCCTGTTGTTACAGAACCCGTATGCAGCAATTTTGTCTGCAGTTTTATATGAACGGTTAATTATTTCCTTTCCCGAGCAATCAAAAACAGAAATTCTCAACTGCGCTTTTTCTTCGGGTAAAGCTGTTGCTTCTTTTGGATAACCGACAAAGAAATACATATCGTTTATTTTTGCCGTACGGATATACTCGCCTTTTTTGTGCCACTGCATTTTTAAAGGGCAACAAAGCTTCAGCCCGTCTTGTCTGTTAACATAAACGCCGTAATTATTATTAACGGCAGAATTAACATAACAAATATAGGCATCCGTAATCTCAAAAGTGCGTATATCAACATATTCATCCGTTTGATATATCTGCCTGAGTTTGTTGTCTTCTATACAATATACAAAAGCCTTCGGCATCAGATGTACAATTACAACATATTTGCCTCTTTTTGCAATATCAATTACCGGATTGTATTCTTCGTATTCAAAAGTATGTTCAAAGCAGAAGTTTCCTTTGCAATAAAACTTAACGGAATTTTCCGGCACGGAATACAAAGCATAATAGTCATTATCCAAAACAAAAAGCTCACAATTTGTTTTCCTGATAACCGAAAGCTTTTTATCCGAACAATTATACTTTCTTATACGCCCGTCAGTGCAGCGAAATACCATCTCTCCGTCAGGGTTAATTTTGTATTTATAATCATAAATATCCGGTCCGTTCGGATTTGCAAGCACAGCGTCATTAATAAGACTTGCCGCTGTTGATATTTTGTGCTTTACGGAAAGAGTATTACAATCCCAAATCAGAATGTGTTCGGCATTTCTGCTTGCGAGCAGTTCTGAATTCTTTGAAAAGGCAATAAAATCGCCAAACTGCTCTTTTGTAAAGCGAACTTCTCTTTCAACAATATAACTCTCTTCGGATACAATGGTATTCAAACGAGTAGCCATTGAGAAATCTGATATTTCAGGAATATCCAAAGGTTTGCATTTTGCTAATACTGTTTCATCATTAAAACGTGATACCTTTATTCTTTTATTCAAAGACAGATAAGCGTTAAAGTCATTATAATAACAACGCAAATCACGCAGATTTGTAAAAAGGCTCATCCCTTTAGCCTGATATTCGGTATCGTTGATTTTACATATTTTTCTGTTCTCACAATCAACAGCAAATACAAATCTTTCTCCGAAATTTGACGTTCGTAAAAAAATGCAAGAATCCCGATTACCTGAAATTGTAAGCGAATCATCAGTATAATGGGAAAGCTCCATCATATATGCTTGCCCGTTTTCGCAAGAGTAAACCGCAAGATTATTGTTATTGTCGAGGATGCAAAAGAACCTGCCGTTCTCGGTAAAAGCAGAACGCAGCATATCATTATCGTTAAGGGTTATGTCGGGCATAAAAGCATTTGCCGAAATCAATGCGTTCTCAAATTTTGAATTCGGCAAATCACAGTTGACAAAGCTTGCGTTTGAAAGGTCGAGGCCGCTGAAATCAGCAGTAACAAAATTTCCGCGGGCAGCCTTCATAAGTTCAATCAGATTTGCCGTTGCGGCAGGATGCTTGTTGAGCAATAATTTGTTTTCATGCAAGAAATCCTCTGTAGGAGAAGTCGGGCTTAATGTATTTGTTTTGTTTGCAAAGTCACATTCACAAAGCCCGTCGCTGTTTTTGATTAATTCTCCTGCAAATGAAAGCACGTCTGCATCAACAGGCGTTTCCAAGTCTGAAATCTGCACGTCGTTAATCAAATCAACAAAAAATTTTGCTGCAAAAAAATCACGCCAGTAGCGGTGTGAAAAACTGAAAGTTTCATCTGCCGAGGTCTTAACCAGCATTGAGAACGCCCGACACAAATAATCGGCATTTTCTCTGTCAGTTCTCTTTAATTCAGGGCGTTTTACGGCATATATTCCCTTCGCCGCCATAAAAAAAGCCAGTTCTTTTATTGCTGCTTCATCTCGCGGCGATAAGGATTCCGACAACAATTTACAAACATACGCTTCAAGCAAATCAGAACGTCTTATGCGGGAATTTTTATTTGTAAATTCTGCAGGAATATTTTTTCCGTTGAACGTGTTAATGAAAACGCTTAAAAACATCGGTATTCTTAAAATCTCGCAAAGACTTTGATTTAGCTCCCCTTTTCCGAAAAAGCGTTTAATTACCCCGCGTGTATAATCATCGTCAAAAGGACAAAGTTCTATTTTTTTAAAATCCACTCCGGCATTTACATACGTGCTTGACGAAATAATAAACCGTGTATTCGAATCAGACGCTTTATAGTATTTATCAGCCTGATTAATAATATTGCCAATAACAGAATCAGGCGCCTCATTAATAGCATCAATAATGATAAAAAAACGGTAATTATCAGCTTTATCTGCCGAAGAAAGCATATCCGAAACACTTTTGAGCGAAAATGCGCCATTAAAATAATTAAGGCTTATATATTCTGCAATGAGGTCGTCGGAATGAACCGTCATCTTCTTTGCGTCTATATAAACCGATATAAGTTTTTTTCCGTTTACAGCACCGTCAACAATTGACTTGTGCAGATATTTCAGCTGCGTTGTTTTTCCCATCCCGCCTTCAGAGACGAGTATGTAATTTCCAAAATAATCTGAATCACTGTTTATATAATCCACTAAAGAAAACGCCATTTTAACACACCCTTTATTTTATTTTACACCAAAAATATTTTAAATACAACAGGAGGTTATTATTATAAACACAACAGTATTTACTAAAGCAGGAAGCCATCATCTGATAAACGGCAAAAAAAACGAAGACTCTATTCGCGTAACAAACTGCGACGGCTATATATTCATAGTGATTTCCGATGGTTCAAGTTCATCTGAGTTTGCTTGTGCATCTTCAAACGCGGTTGTTAATAAAGCGTCTGAATTTTTTATCTTGAACAGGGAAAAGCTTTTTGACAATGTGCAATCTGCATTTAAAAGCCTGATTTTTGACATTCAGGGCTTACTCTTAAAAATGGCTGTTAAGCTTGAAACAACACTTGATAAAATGTCTTGTACCATGCTGATTTTATGTATTAACACACATACGCACGAATACACTGCGCTTAATATCGGCGACGGAATAATTGCAAAAAAATCGAAAAACGGTTGGGAAACAATTCTGTACCCTGAGAACGGGACATCAAAAAGATACACGTTTTTTGTTAATTCCAAAAATGTTTTCAGGCATATTTTTATATGTAAAGGAATCTATAAGAAGGGGGAAGTTTTCTTTGCGGGGACTGACGGATGCTTTGAAAATTGCTTTACGGAAAAGCAGTATTCAGACAGAATTGAAAACATTGATAACATAAAAAATTATTTTGACGATGCGACATATTGTATTGCAAAAGATTAAGTAGTATAATTAGTAGTATAATTATTTAATTGTTATTTGGAGGTAATAATATGTTTATTACTTTAAATGCATCAGATGCGATTTTCAATAAAAACTTAAATTCAGAAGCTGACAAAATCATAAACCAGCCTTTTGAAAAATTTATCGGTACGCTTTTTGACAACTTTACAAATCCCACCTTTAAGGTATTTTTAAAAAGAGCTGTTAATACAAATTATTCCGAAATGGCCGAATATGACATTTATGATTCGGAAAATGATGATAAATATATTTCATTCATAAAAGAACAAGCGAAAAACAACGGTATTTCCGCTAACGATTATCTGTTTGACAATCCTGCTTATAATATGAACAGAACGCTTAGTATTTGTTTTGGAAAAGCAAAAAAGGCTAAATCAAAAGGAACTAAACAAATCCGCGAAAATACGGAAAAGCCCGCTCAGCCGCGTCCTATAACAAGAGAAAACGTTATATTTACAGCGTTTGCTTTAAATCTTGACGATGCGGACACAGAAGATTTGCTTATGAAGGGTATTAAATCTCAAAGATTTAACTTTAAAAACCCATACGAAGTTATAAGTTTCTGGTGTCTTAGAAGTAATAAAAGCGGCGCAGAGAAATACAGCAAATTCAAAGAGCTTAAACAATACGTTTTAACGCTTGAAGAAAACGGCAAGTCCTGTCTGAGCACGGAAGAACACGAAAGTATGGTTCTTAATCTTAACAGTGAAGACGAGCTTAAAGAGTATCTTCGCACGCTTAAAGGCTGGAAATTTACCTCCAAAGATAAAATAAAAAGTGAATCTTCGGAAGCGTCTAAAGCTCAATTCCGAACGCTCATTTATGAAGTGGCAGATTATTATGACAACGGTATGGAAATAATTGAAGATTCCATTAATGAAAAAATTAAAGAAGCAGATGAAATAGAGAATATCGGTAATAAAATTGTTCAGAACTTTTATACAGATGCAACGTCGGAAGACATAAAAAAGCATCCTGAGCTTAGAGAATATAAAAAGGCAATTAAATATTTGGAGCATTCGGCTGAAAAATTAAGGGACAGCAGTAAAAATTACGACCCGTATCGTTGGATATTGCTGGATGAATCAAAGCAGCCCGCCTATAAAAAAGCCGTTTCATTACGCGAATTATATGGCGAAGACTCATTGAAAAAAACAACTAAAAGGGCATTTGAATTTCTTAATAAGAACAAGTTAACTTCGGATAACATTAATAAAATTATAAACGGGGCTTTGCCTGTTGAACGTGACCATATTTTAACGCTTGGCTTTTTTTCGTACTATAATGAGGTAATGGTCGGCCGAGTGTCTGACGACTGGCTGACGGAACTGAAAAGCTATGGCATAAATTCAAACGAAGAGCTTGTAAATGACTTTGCTGATTTTATTAATCCGTATCTGGAAGAGGCAAGGTTTAACTCGTTCTATCTCCCCGGTGCTATGGACAGCTTTGTTATTCTTTGCTTGCTTAATGAATCCCCTATTGATTGCTTCAGGAGGTTTACTTCCCTTGAAATTTAAAATGAACAACGGCTATGTTGAAACAAACGGCTTACCGCTTGGAAAGGGCGCTAATTTTGAAACGTACAGAGGAAAACTTTACAATTCAACTTTTGAAGAAGGAAAATCTGTTATATTAAAAATTTATGCTCCAAACGGGTTTGAAACCGAAGAAATAGTTAAAGATGAAGTTATAATCGGCAAAAGACTG
Organism: Oscillospiraceae bacterium; assembly: GCA_902797915.1. Lineage (GTDB taxonomy): Bacteria > Bacillota > Clostridia > Oscillospirales > Acutalibacteraceae > Eubacterium_R. Next base: position 2,962 of record CADBUK010000203.1, on the reverse strand, counting down.
CTCGCCTCCCAACTTGTATCCGACGGCTTTATCAACAAATTTCAACGCACCGTTGATAAGCTTAATGATTTAAAATCGCTTGAAGAATTTTCTAAAATCAAAGACTGTATAGTTGATTTATATGACGTTGACGCTGCTTTGATTGATGAAGATTTTAATGAAACAACATCGGAATCAGACGTTAAAAGCATTTACGGTTTCAGATGTTTTTCAATTTATTATGATGACAATTTTAATCATGATGACTGTATCGGATATCAGAAAATCGGCAACCCTGAGGACGCAATTGAAATTTCAATTGAGATTGCTGAAATAATTAAAAAGCTGCACGCATACGGATATTTTCACAGAGATATTAAACCGTCAAATTTTTTGTATAAGCCGTCAGGAGCACATGGCTTCACTGTAAAAATGCTGGATACAGATACAATTATTAAAGCGAGCGATTTTAAAAAGAATAATCCCTATTACTCGGCGGCATACTTTTCTCCCAGCGAAGTGTACCGAGGGGAATACTATTTTGAATCAGATTTATTTATGCTTGCAGCTGCTTTTTTAAATCTGCTAATCGGTAAAAGCTTTTACGATATTAAAACGCTTTCTAACAATGCTTTTGATTTTGGCGCTATAAACATTGCTTCATTGAGCATAGCCGAACTTGAGGAAATCACAAAGGCGCACGGCTTTTCAAAAGGTTTCATTTTAAAGCTTAATGAAATAATCAATAAATATCTTACAAACCGCCATCTTTCAAGGCGTAAATACACGGTTGAAAACTTTATTTCGGATTTGCAGATACTTTACGAAATATATACAAAATCCAAAGCACAGCCACAACTGCTAATAGACGGCGCTATTGCGCAAATTACGGAATTCGAATACAACGAGATGTTTGTTGCATCGGTTAAAACATCGGAAAATGAAAACTGAACTAAAAATCAATTTTGGAAATTAAAGTTTGTTATCATAGACTTGGCAGGAAAACTGCCAAGTCTATATTTTTAGGAGATGTTTATATGTTTATCGGCTATGTTGTATCAGCGAGCGGCAGATTTCTCGGCGAACTGTATGAATCAACTACAGAATCGTTTGCTTACGGTGGAATACTGTTTTTTATCGGTCTTCTGTTTTTACCGTTGGTTTCGCTGGCAATTGTGTTGTCCGCAGCTGAACAGTTTGGCGTTTATATGGATATTGCTACGAAATATGCAATTTTTTACATTTTTATTATTGCCTATTTGCTTATCAATATCTTTGTTTCAAAAACGCTTATTGCCAAATCGGAATCGGCATTATCCGCTTTTTTCAGTTTTTTTGTGCTGTTTGTAATTGAAACTATAGCTGCCACTGTAGTTTTTGCAATCACGTTCAGGTACAATGTTTTTGAACTTGCCACAACCAAATTAATCTGGTGGTTTAAACTTACATACGGTTGTGATTCTCTCTTTGCCGCAGCACTGATTTCCTTGGCGACAATCGTTGTCGGATTGATTATACGTTTATCCGTTAACACTATAATCCCCAACGGCTCCGGTTTTGCCGAAACAGCGATTGCGGGAATACTTGTAATTGCATTATGCGTTACCTCAGTTGTGTATCTTAAAAGCACCGACCCTGACAGAAAAGCTGTTGAAACTGTGGCTGTTAACAACTATGCAACATCCGCATTAGAAAGAATAAATTCTTTTGGCGAGCACGACTATGACAGCAAAGAAGAAGCTATTCAGGAAGCCATAGATGTTATTAGTAAAAACGGAGAAACCGATAATGAAACGATAGAAGAGTTTGAGCAGATGCTGAAAGACGTGCGCGCGGCGGAAAAGGAATATATTGAATCGGGTCAAAAGGAAATTGACGATATAAAAAACCGAAGCGAGCTTGACTTAACTGATGAAAACAATGTTTATGAGTATAGTGATACCATTTACTTTTCGCTTAGCTTTGACGAGGACGACCATTATGTGAATGTTTATGGCTGTGAAGGCGAAGGCGGATATGCTGTTTACCGTCTTTATGAGGGGTTTAATACGGTAAGCGGAAACGTTAGCTTAACGTATTTCCATCAGGATTATGAATATGATGACACATATTTTGAGATTTACGGAGACGGCGAGCGCTTATACAAATCCCCTTATATTACTGCGTATTGCGATTTTGACTTTAACGTTGATGTGAGCGGCGTTGACGAAATGAAAGTTGTTTTCCATACCGACCCTAATGTTAGCTTTTATTCCGAAAAGGCTGTCATCTTTTTAATCAATGATTTCATTGCATATTAATTAACGGAGGTATTTACTTTGAAAAAGGCTATTAATTATATAATCAAATTCAGCGGGTTATTCTTTCTCATACCCTTTGTGAACCAGATGTTCAGTTATAACGATTACAAAATGGAATTTTACAGCTCTCCTGATATTACGATTGCCTATTATTCGGTAAACACCCTGTCTTACTTTATAGCCTCTTCGTTGCTGTTAATTACGGTAATATGGGCAATTGCAACGATATTAACCAACAATGTATTTATTGAGGATTACATAAGAAAAACCATAACTGCGGTATGCGCAAGTATTACAGGAATTAACCTTGTGCTTTACATAACAGACATTTTTAACTGTGGTTTTAATACAATTAAATTCTTGACTGCCCTGTTTCCGTTTTTCTTTTTCTGCCTGTGCCTGTACTATGATTATACAACAAAGATTTCAAGAATAATAATTGCCGCAGTTGCCGCCGAATTAACTGTTATTCAGGTGTTTGCATATATTATGACCGATTTTGAAAAAGCCTTTCCGAAAGAAAGTATATATATTTCTTTGATATGTATATACTTTGCGCTTAATTATCTGTTATGTAAACAGCCCAGCACCGTTCTTCTTGAATACGCCAAAAGCATTAAAGAAAATAACGCCCGCAACTGCGGAGAGCAGATTTAAATAATAATTAACCCTTTTATATCTTT
>CADBUK010000202.1 GCA_902797915.1 Oscillospiraceae bacterium | reverse complement strand
CAGTTAGACTTGCTCTTACCTGAGAATGCCTTGAAAATCTTAAGGTCGTTAGCGTTGATGTAGTCATCGCCGTTAACATCCATAAAGCAGTTTGCAGCATACTCTGTCGGGTTCTTAGACTTATTCTTACCTGACTGCGGCTTGAACAGTTTAAGGTCGTTTGCGTTGATGTAGTTATCAACCTTGAAGTTGCATGCTAATACACCGATGACGGTGTCTGAAATAACGTCAGCACCGCTAACAACGATATTGAACGTTCTCGGCAGACCATAGGTGTATGTCAGGCTAGCTTCATAAATTCCGTCAGGAACATTGTTAAAGGTAAAGCGGCCTGTTGAATTATCGTAATCAGCAGTTACGGTTTCGCCGTCTACTTTAATCGTGATAACAACATCCTGCAGCTTTTCTTTCCTGCCCTGTAAGCCTGCGGTTGCAGCCTGATCTTTAAGATAACCAACAAGAGCAGATACGGTGTAGCCTGTAGGACCTTCAGGAACATAAACAACAAGGTTGTTTTCAGCCTTCATAAGGTCTGCTCTGATAGAATGAACGTCAGATACCTGAAGCGTGTAATCATCCTTGTCAGCTGCGTCATAAGCAGCAGCGTCCTTATGCTCATAGGTTGCGCTGTTAGCAACTGCTGTTACAGCAGCGTCAAGAGCGTCAATGAATGCGCCCCAAGATTCCTCAGTGTACTCTACGCCGTCCTTATTGCTTGCAGCGGTGTAGGTAACGCCGCCAACGGTGTAAGAATCGTTTGCAGTGTTAACCGTGATTGCTGAAGGAGCAATTGCGGTGTAGCCGTCGCTGTAGCTGTCAATAATATTCTTGCCGTTAGCTGCGCAGCTGATTTCGTCAACAAGCTTGTTGCCGATGTAACCGCGCTCGGTTACGTTTGCAAGATATACATTGTAAAGACGGATAGCCTCTGTAAGAGCAAAGTTTGTAGCCTTAGATGTTACAACGCAGCGGCTGTAATCATTCTTGCCGTTTGCATCAAGCGGCATCTTCCACTTAACTTGGCTGGACTTATAGCTTGTGCCGTTTGCAGCGTTGTAAGCTGCAAGCTGGTCGTCAAACTGTGAGCCGAGGCAGGTGAACAGAACGGTTTCCTGAGAAGCGCCTGTGTCATCGCCGCCGCCGTAAGTGGTTATATAGTAATCACAATAGTAATCAACATTGATAAGGCTTTCTGCCTCGCGGCCGAGCTGAGCCATCTTCTCATACTTAACAACGTTGAAGTTAACATTGTTGAGGCCTTCACGGAGAAGCATTACATCGTTAAATACATCCTGAGCCTTAGTTGAGTTAAGCTGCTTGTAAGCCATATCGGAAGCATAAGCAAGCTTATCAATAGCAATCTTCATATCACCGCGTGAAGCCGCGTCATCAATAATGCCGTAATAAGTATCAGCCATCTTGATTACCCACGGGAATACGGTTGAAGTTGAAGATGTCTTGTTAGCGTTAGCATCTCTGTAAACAAATGAGGTTTCTGTGAACAGAAGTTCCTTCTTATCATTTGTCTGCTGAGTTGCAGTGTCAATCTGATAAGGAGCGGTTGCTGTGTTGGTCCACTCTTTCTCCATAAGAGGAGCGTTAGCAAGGTGCCATACAGCAGCGTCATCGTCGTCGCCCTTAATCTTAACAACCTCTACGCCTGTAGCTGTGGTTGCATAAACATTGTAAGTAACGCCCTTATAATCGAAGGTTCTTACAACTGTGTTCATATTAACATCAGCGTCTGTAAGAGCAGTGGTGTTATAAATCGGGTTAGCATAAACGGTTGAGCCGCCCTTTGTGGTGTACTTGGTCTGGTAGTAAATACCATTGTTAACAAAGTTGTTAGACCTGATTTCAGCAAACTTGTCGCCGTCAAGGTCGGTAGCTGTTGCGGTTGCATAAGCCTTATCGCCAAACGGCATAGTTGTTGTGGTGGTGTTTGCAAGATTTGCCTTGATTGAACCAATCTCGGTTGCATTTGCGGTTGTGATAGCCGGGTTTGCAGCAGCAACTGATTCAAGCACGGTGTTCTTGAAGTAGGTGTAGGTTGCAGATGAAGTGCCGTCATAATCAGCCATATCGCTTGCAGCATAGCTGTTAAGGAAGTCAACAGCATCTACATAAGCTGCGGTAAGGTCGTTAGCGTCCGATTCATCGGCAACAGCCGTTACAATAGTAGCGGTTCTCGGCTCAGAAGCAATGATCTGATAGGTCATTGTTTTAGCTGCCTGAGCCGTTACCTGAGTTTCGCCATCCCACTTAAGGAAGGAAACTGTCTTATTCTGTGTCGGGTTGCTCTGCTTTTCGAATGAAACGAAGATACCCTGGATACCTGAGGAAGGAGTTACCTGCTCAGACGCATATCCTGAATATGAAGGATACTGAATAAGACCTTTATAAGCATTGTTGCTGTCCTTCCGAATGTAAACCGCATTATAGGTGCCATCTTCATTTTGGTCAGCATAAACGGTTGGGCTGCTATATGTTTTCTGTTCTTCCATATCGCCGCCTGCAGACTTATGAGTCCAAGAATTAACGCCGCTCTTAATCTCATCAAGTGTAAATACCTGGTGGAAGCGATAATCGGTTACAAAGTCATCGCTTGCAATCTTGTTGAGAACGCCTGTCTTGGTCTGCGGGTCAGTTGTTACCCAAGCGCCGATAGCTTCGCCGTTCTCATCATACTTATAACCGTAAACAGGGTTGCCTGCGCCGTCAACAACGGGGTTGCCATCATCGTCAACAACCTGTTCCTTCTCATACTGATAGTAATCGAAGAAGTTGCAGTTTGTAAGTGCACCTGTCTTCGGGTCACAGGTTACAGCAAAGTAATCCGTGCCGCCGAAGTTGCTGTTGGAAGCAACGATTGTATCAACAGATCTGTTAGTTGTGGTTCTGAAAACGTATACAGTGTAATCAATGTTCTCAAGCTTTGAGGTCTTGATTACAATTGAATTCGGATACTGAACGTGAATTGTTTTACCCCAGCTTTCGCCAAGTCTTGCGGACATTGTTGAATAAGTACCAACCCTCGGGTTTGTGCCGTTAGCTGAAAGTGATTCGGTAAATCCGTTAGCGTTATCACTGTTATAGGTTAAGGACTCCCAGTCAGGTTCGCCTGTTACAAACAGGTAGATTTCCTTAGTATAGGTGTCTGAGTAACCCGGATAAGAAGCGCCGTTCTTTTGAACGAACTGATAAGAAACAGTGAAGGTTACAACAGCCTTGCTGTTAGTAAGTTCGCTGGATGCAAGTGAACCGGAAACGGTAATTGCAACATCATCCTCAGGAGCGATATAGCTGGTTGAGCTGTAGCCGCTGAAGCTGAAGCTGCCCTTATCTGCGCTTACGCCTACAATCTTGATGAAGGAGCGCGGAAGCTCGGTTGCGCCGCCGTTGCCGTCAGGCAGGAAGCGGTTAATACCCTGTGCAAGGTTTGCAACGGTAATAGTATTTGTAATGGTTGAACCTGCAGTGTAAGCGGTTGCAGCAGGAGTTTTGATAGAAATATCCGCATCGCCAACGGTAAAGTCATTCAGCTGAGGAACGAAGCCGTCAACAAAGCTTGCAACTGCCTGAATTGCGAAGCACATACCGTGAGTCATTGTATCGGTACACGAGGGTGCGCCGGCATTGAATGCCTCAACAATATTACATATAAGTCTGCCGATTACACCAATGTCATAATCGCCGTTATCGGAATTACCGGTAACAACGTCAACCTGGATTAAATCGTGGAACGGATGTGAACCTGAATTATCAGGAATTAAATTATAAGTATAGTAGGTCTGTGAGGACTGAAGTGAGCCTGCAACGCCGTTTAACAGGTCTTCAACCAAATCGTAAGCAACGTTGATAATGCTCTTTGTCTTGAGGCTCGGAGCAGAAAGGATTGTTGCAAGACGATAGATGCTGTTTGAAACGCCGCCAAGGCCGCTTTCGTGAATCTTAGTTTCGCCGACATCAAGAACGCCCTGGATAATATCGTTCCAGATAAGGTCATAAGAATTGAACTTGCCGTCCTTTTCGGTTGTGCCGTACTGGAGCTCGCCGAGTACGGGGAAGTAATGGTTGACAATATTGTCAATATTCTGCCAGATTGTGTTAGCGTCTGAAACCTTAGTTTTGCCGTTAGCATCAACGCAGCCGATAAGGCAAGCAACGCCCTTGTCGTCGCCATAGTAGTCAACAACAGAGTTAAGCAGTGTGAAGATATCAGTGCCTTCTGCAATCTGCTCGTCATAAGTGCCAATCTGGGTTTCGTTGTAGATTGACCAGTAATCGCCGTTGCCGTCCTTTACGGGAACGTACTGAGCAATTACATAACCTACAGCGTCACGGCACATCGGGATAATCGTATCCTCAAAATCAACAACGTAAACGCCGTCCTGAACTGTTACGTTAGTTGTGTAATCCTTATCGGGAAGTACGTAAGCAAGGTATTCCTTGAGAACTACGTAAGCAACAGCCTCTGCGTCCTTGCAGCGTGCCCACTCTTCATTGTGAATCTGCTTGATGTCGCCGAAGTTCTGACCGATAAGAGCAATAACGAACGGAATCATAGCTTCCTCGATATTAGTCTCGGTAAGAGCTGTGGTAGCGCCCTCTGCTTTATAGAAAGCAGCAAGGATGTTTGCGTCAGTTGCGTCACAGATGTACTGTAAGAACTTGCATGCGTTGTTTGTGATGTTTGTTGCGATTGTAGCAGGATCCTCTGAGTTTGAGGTTGTAAGAGTTGTAGCGTCAAAGCCCGGAAGGAAGTCCTTAACTGCTGCTACAAGGAAGTCGTTAAGAGCTCCAAGGATTGAGCCGTAGTCGTTAAACGCGGTTGCCATAAACGCGTCAATATTCGGGCTGCCTGTGCAAGCCAGAGTTGCGTTCATAGGACCGGTTGAGAACTGACCTGCGCTCTGGCCGAGCCAGTTTTCATAACCCGTTGTGAACTTAGTTGCATCGTTAAAGAAGTAAGCAACAAGCGGGCTGTAACGAAGCTCGTTGAACAGCTTGCTGGACTCGATGTCGGTAAAGCTCGGGTCATCAGGGTTCTTAACAGTTCTGTCATAACCTGTAAGCTCGTTACAAACAATGTTCATAACCTTAGTAGCTGTATTCCAGTCTTCGTTGTTAGCGTCAACCATTGTTTCAGCCCATGCGGTTACGTCAGCAGCGGTGTAGTTGTTAGCTACGTTTGTGTAATCCCATGCTCTGCCTGCATTGTTAACGAACCACTTGTGGTAGCCGTTATCATAATCCTTAACACCTGCGTCAAGGAGACCGAGGGTCGGCTGAAGAACGGTCTTCCATGCGGTTTTAAGAGCATAGAAAGCAAAGTTCCAGAGATTGCTGGTGGTAAGCAGGTAGCCGTTAGGATTAGCGTCTGTTACCGCCTCAAAGGTAGCGTCATCAACCTTATCTGCAGCATTGTCGTGACCTGCATTATCATATTTGAAGAGGTAAACATTTCCTTCAGGTGTGTAGAACAAGTGAGGATCTGTATTACCTTCTGCAAATCTGCTCTGGGAATTAGTGCCGTCCGAATATGTAACCTGAACGTTAATCTTCTTCAGAAGCTGCTCGTTGAGAGCCTTGAAGAGCATAGTGTCAAGCTCATAACCGGAAACCTGATTGTACATATTGGCAGCCTCTTCATCGGTGTACCAATCTGTAAGGTTTGTTAAAAGTTTGCAAACAACGTTGAAAACGATGTTGTTTTTGTAGTCGCTCGGCAGCTTTTCGCCGATAATGCCCTTGAGAACGTTCTCATTAAGAATATCGTAAATGTCAACGAAGTTGCCTACGATACCAAGGCTGAGTTTGCCTGAAAGCACCTGTCTGATGATAGCCTTGCTCTGACCGATACCGTTAGCGCCGCCGCCCCAGTTAGCAGTTAATCTGTAAACTGTTGTGAGGAGGGCTTTAAGGATTTCCTTGGAGCTGTTTACAGCTCTGTAGTCCTTACCGCACTGGATGGTACCATTGGTAGCATTGGCGGAAGATGTGCTGTAGCTAAGGCTTGCGAGCGGCTTAAGAGTAACATTCTTAGCGTCGCCTGCCATACCGATAAGCGTTGAGTTATCGTCAATCAGCTTCTGTGCCTGACGAGCAAGGTCGATAGCACCGCTGACACTGTCAAGATAACCGTCAATCTTAATGGTAATACCATAGTTAAGGTTAACGTCAACGCGCAAATTTACGCCTGCAAGAATATCGTCAAGATAATCAAGCGTGGCAGCCAAGGTTTGGTCGTCTGTTAACTCAACCCAACCGAGAGCGTTAGCAACGAGGTCTTCGTCGTGATAGCCCGGGTCAGTTGAAGCATAGGCGGTAATTGCGCCCATGAAACAGGAGAGAGCCATAAGAACGGCAAGGAACAGCGCAAGCAGCTTCTTACCGAACGATTTTGACTTAACCATATAAATTTTCACCTCTTCATAAATTTTTAAAAAAGTTTGATTTTCGCAAATAAGCGAAAGCATTTTGTTAACAATTTGCCTTGATTTCTGACCAGCAAAACACAGTTGCATTAAACCAAGTGCACACCTGAGTGCCGCATATATGTAAACAAAACGCGCTAATATGCGATATTATTAAAACATATTGTAATGGGAATGTCAATAATGCACAGAAAAACAGGCGGATTTTCGTCATTTTTGATAGTTTTGACATATCTTTTTTGTGCAGTTCAAACAGAAATTTTGTTACAACTTGTTCACAAAAATTTTACAAATTTGGTCGCAAAAACACGGGTATTTTCCTTTACACCCGTCTTTTGCCGAAAAGTAAAACGCCTTGACAAAACTACATATTGTATGTCAATTTTTGTGCCGCACACTTTGTAAGGGTTTGTTGTAAAGCGTTTTGCTTTACACTTGTGCCCCTCTACCGGATGTGTTCTTGTTGTAAAAATATGCTTCTGTTCCCATATTTTGTTTCGGTTTAATCATCGGCAATTCATAAAATGTTGAAAACCTCAGAGCACGCCCTCAGACAACAACAATTATTAACGCTTGCCGCAAAACATACAATATATTGTGTTGCTTTCCGTTTTTGTGTACAACAAATTCCGTAATTCATCCGCCGAAAATTCTGTCGATTTAAAATTTTGTTCACAATTTGTTAAAATTTCGCAAAAAAGTGTTGACACCGCCATATATATTTGGTATAAATATATTGTACTTGTTCGTACGCGTGGATATCTTGCGCCCAAAAAATCGGGTTTTGTGAACAAATTGTTAACACTTCCCCAAGGGGTAAAATCAAAGCACAGCTTCCGCGCGTTATTTCACGGCACTTGTGCCGAATCATAAAAGAAGGAGAGATGATTATGAAAACGAGCAAACGATTACTCAGCTTCTTCCTTGCTGTTGTAATGGTGGTTACCGCCTGCTCCGTAGGTTTCACCGCTTTCGCGGCTGAGCCCCAGCAGGATAAGGTCTTCACCTACATCAACAATGAGGGTGAAGCTACCACCGTAACCTACGCTTCATTAAACGCGATGGTTGACAAATACCTTCCCGCTCTTGTTGGCGGCGCACTGCGCGGCACGCTTGAGGGCATAGGTGTTAACGTTGACGCGGTTATTGACGCTGACGGTGCGGATGACGACGGCCTTGTTTATGAATTATTAAGCCAGCTGTCCCCCACCCTTATCGGTCTTCTGGGCGGCTCCGCTTCTGCGCAGTCCGTTCTGGGCAGTGATTATAATTCAACAAGCGATTTCTATTATTCGTATCTTGAGGATGACGATGCGGCTATGAATTTCTGGAGCCTGTATAAGTTCTGCTCTGATAACCAGGACAGCGGTAATGCAGACATCAAGGCTTTCTGCACAGCAACTCTTCCTCAGCTTCAGGCTTTGCTTGACCAGAAAGCAAACGGTCAGGCTGATGAAGCTGCTGCTTTCAGCGCTGCAGATACGAAAATCAGGGCGTTGCTTGGCGACGCACTCATCTATGAAGACGATTTAAAAGTTATTATTAATAACTCACTTGCTGCTGATGCGGAAGCTACCGTTGCCGCTCAGGATATCGGCACTGCTTATTCTGCTTTTGGCTTTGACGGTATGGGCTTCATTCCCGCCGTTCCCGAAACAGTGGGCGACGTTATTCTTACGAACGGCAATACACTCGGCACACAGGGCTCTTCTGCTGACGGCGTTGACCTCAACCCGTTCATTGACAGAATTTCCGCTCTTGCAGCCGCTTCAAACATCATCGGCGAGGGCGAAAAGCTTACGCTCGCTCAGGCTTGCTTCTACTACTACACCGATAACATTACCAACAACATCGGCGCTCTTGTAGCTCTCGCAACCTCAGGCGGCGAAACAATCAACGTTCATGATGATATGATCGGCGATTACACCGTTTCTCAGGGCGAATACTTTGTTGACCAGCTCTTCACGGGCTTCACATTTGATGCATTTGCCGCATTCTTCGGCGATACGGGCGTTACCGTTAATGACAACGCTTACTGGCGTGCTGTATGGCGTACCTTCCCGGTTATTTTCTCACTCGGTATGCCCAGTGACTCCGTTCAGCAGTCCCGTGATGCCGCTGTTAACGCAAAATGGTATTCAGACGCTGCTACAACAACCCTTGTTTACCTCGGCATTTATGAGGACTCAAATGCGGTTGAGGTTGCAAAGAACGATAGTAAGCTCAGCGATTCCGATTTTGCCGCTATTAAGGAAAGACTCCTTAAACTCGGCGCGCTCACAAACCCGAACGCTCCCGAAGTCGGCGCAACCGGTGTTAACAACGACAAGTTCTTTAACGGCAACACCGTTGGTAACAAATCAGTTGAAAGCCTGCTTAACAGCTACTCTTTCTCTGACCGCGTTAAGCACGCTCTGTTTATGAGCAACCCGAGCACAAGCGTTATTCAGGCACTTGCTTCCGACCTTATTAACTGGAGCGAGGGCGACGCCTGGACCTCTAATATGCAGAGCTTTGCAAATACTTGCGACAAGTATTTCTTCTCATACGAGGTTAACTGCGGCCTTAACGGCATTGCCGTAAACCTTGCCAGAGATTACAATGTTGTTGACGCATACGTTAACGCAGTTATTTACAAGACTGCGGTTGCCGCTAACCTTAACCACTATGAGTGGGATAACTATAAGCCGGACGACGCTCTTGCGCTCAGCATCGTTAACGCAATGATTAACGGTCTGCTTAACACTTACCTGTCCCCCGGCACAATGATAGGCGACGGTATTTCAGGCGCTCTTGCAGAACTGCTTTCAATCAACATTGACCTTAAAGAAGAACTTACCGACATTTACATCAACCTTGCTAACCAGCCTGTAGAGACTATCTTCAAGCTTCTTCCGATTCTGGTTGCGCTGATTGATGAAATTGTTGTTCCCATCGTATTCAACGCTGCAGGTGACGGCGCTGACATTGCGGACGACGCATATTACAACGCAAGAACCCACGGTCTTCTTATGGAGCTGCTCGGCGGCTCGCTGCTCAAGAATATGACGCAGGCTGCTAACAGCACCGTTGGTATCGGCACTCTTGAATGGGACCTTAACTATGTTGTTCCCGCTGCTCTTCACTGGCTCAACGGCGACAATGACTACACCTATACTTATTATGACGTTACCGAAACAACCGACGCTGACGGCCGCGATATCGTAATTTACAACGGCACCGTTACCGGTAAGTTCGGCACAAAGTATGACGCTGACGGCAACAAGACCTACCTTATCCCCTGCATTCTTAACATCTATGCGGTTGATAAGCTTCTTGCAGGCGCTGCCATCTCTGACCTTGAGGGCAAGATGGACGGCGACACCGGCAAGATTTTAACCGAGGTTCTTACCGACATCTCAGGCCTTGCTACAGGCGTTGTTGACGAATATGTTGCAAATCACGAGTATGACATCAAGTCTTACACAAGTGACAGCGAAAACCCGTTGCCTACCAACAAGGGTATGAACAACCTGTTTGTTGCACTGCCGAAGATTATTGACGGCATCGGCAAGGAGTTTGCAAGCAGGAATAGCATTCCTACAGAATGGTACTTCGGCGTTTACGGAACCAACGCTGCAGGCTATGACTCAAACAAGACTCTTGAGGACTTCAAGCAGCTTGCTTCCGACAAAGCTTCCGCAGAGGAAATCCTTGATTCATTTGTTAACATCTTTATTAACAACTGGCTCAACGCTCTGCTTTCACTTCTCAATGACGTTATCTCAACCGATAACTTTATTACAACCAACCTTCCGATTGTTGCTGCGCTTCTTAACGCAGTTGACCTCTTCGGCGAGAAGAGCGCGCTGACCGATATTCTCAACGGTCTCTTCGGTCTTACAAGAAACGACCTTTGCTCCTTCACAATGGAGGAAAGAGACAACGGTTACGTAGGCTTCAGCACAATGAGCGCTTACTTCCTGCTTACAAACGTTGACAAGGTTGTTGAAATCGTTATGTCAATCGTTGAGGCTAACAAGTCCGACGATTCTGACGGCGATTCCTACGGCGCAGGCGCATTTGCTCCGTACGCAATCGGCGACACGGTAAGCAGCATTACTTCCATGGTTGATATTGACAGGATTATGGAAGACGCACAGAAGGTTGCAACCGAAAAGAACGTTGCTGCTGCAAACAACCTTATTGATAAGCTCGACGCAGTTCTTTCAGCTCTCCTTAAAAACACATATGTTGACGGCTTTGCCATTGACCATACAGACGGCATTCTTTCCGCAGTTGTTACCTTCGTAACCAACCACCTCGGCGAAGATCTCACAAACGAGCTTGCAGACCTTCTGGTTCAGTATCTCAGAGTTATCAACGCTGAGAACACCAAGGACGGCGGCACATGGAACAAGAATTCCGGCAAGGACAACTGCCAGATTGATTACAAGGCAGTATATTCCAAGAAGAATCTTTCAATCCTTGTTTCCAACACCTACGCACTTGTTGAAAAGATTGTTAATCAGAAACTTAACATCAAGGGCGACGAGTACGGCGTAATCAACGGCGCTATAAACGGTATCTATTCTCCGAGCGCAGTTGCAGTACGTTCCGACAATGTTGACGACAAGATTATGAAGTGCCTGACATGGCAGGATGCAAGCACTCAGTACGGAACCGACCTCGGTTACGGCAACCTGAGCGCAGGCGATAAGGACGTATTCTATCAGGATTTGTTTGAGTCGCTCAGCATTATCCCCGGCATCGTTGGCGCACTCCTCGGCACAACCGGTTATTACAACACCGTAATTTCCCCGATTCTCGGCGCAATCTGCGATACTGCAGGCGTTGATTATACAAAGACGGTTGCTGACGACGCTTCAGGCGTTGACATTATGATTGCAATCAAGGACGCTGTCGGCGGACTTCTTGCACAGTTTATTGAAACTCCTGTTTCAACTCTTATGAACGCGGTTAAGGGCTTAATCGGCGTACTTGACGATGACACAATCCTGCCGATAATCGGCAGCGTTATGTTCCCGATTGTTGCAGAGCTTGCAGGCGCTGCAGGAATTGTTGGCGACAGACTGTCCCCGACCCTTGCAAACAAGATTTACCAGTTCATAACCGACACCTTTGCGTCAGGCTCACTGCCGACAGAGAATGTTGTAATTACTCTGCTTAACAACGCTCTCGGCACTGAGTTCCCGCCGATTGACTTTGCAGCAATCGCACAGGAAGACAACGGAGTAATCCTCCTTGCTCTCTATGTGTTCGCAATCGACGTTATTACTGACAGCAACGTTCTTCAGTCGCTTCTCGGCGAGAACAATTCCAAGCTCGTTAACCTCCTCAGCACTCTTGACGCTGACAAGGTTCTG
>CADBUK010000201.1 GCA_902797915.1 Oscillospiraceae bacterium | reverse complement strand
TGAGATAAGTTTTGCGTTGCTGCCAAGCGTTATATCTGCAGGCTTGCTTGAAGAACCGTGCCACACTCTGATTTGACCTGCCGTTAAGGTTGACCTGTCGCCGAGAGTAAGGTGTCCGTCAGAAGCATCCGTCATAACAGGACCAACCCAATTTTGGTATGCCTGTAAGTCATACATACCGCTTACAAATATTTGTGAATCATTGCCAACATAAAAGTTACCGCCGTTTGTGTTTTGGTAATTGCCGGTAACAACAAATGTAGCGTTATTGCCTATGCTTGCCTTTTCGGAATTTGCTGAATAACCGTTGTTAAAGAAAATTTTGGCGTTATCCTCAACTGTTAAATTAACGTTACTGTTACCCTCGTTACTTGAATAGTAGGTTCCGTTAAAGCATACGGTTGAATTTGTTTTTACGTTCAGTTTAAGCTTGTTTCCAAATTTGGTATTTCCGTTAACATAAAAGCCTCTGAACTCTCCTGTGCCGTAATCGCCGCTGTTAACAGTAATTGTGCCGCCTTTTTCATTAGTAAAGCTGCCGTTAACATAAACATAGGAATTCTGACCGATTTCAAGGTCGCAGGATTTTGAGCAATTATAATTACCGTTTATATATACTATTGAGTTGTTGCCAACCTTTAATGTTGCACCATTTTTTGAATTAAAATCGCCGCCAACATACAGAATTGAGTTATTGCCAACAGTTATATCCTTATTATTATTGCTTTCCATTTTGCCGTCAACAATAATAGTACAGTAATCGGCTATTGAGATACCGCTGGCATTTGAACCTACTGTAAAATCCGTTGTTACATACAAATAGGTTCTGTCATTAGCACTACCGCTTTGTATATCAAATCCTTTACCGTTCTTATCAATATTTGCTTTACCTTCTGAATAAAGCTCAACACCTCCATTGATTCTAAGGCTTCGAACATCACGGTCCCAAGTACCATTTGCAGGGTTGTTAATTTCACTACAGTAAACAACAGCTTGATTAACAATTGCAGGGTTTCCCCAGCTACTACTACCACTGATATTCCACCTTGAACCATTCTGTGTAAAATATGAATAAGGAATAAATGAACTACTGCGCGGAGAAGACGGTGCTGTAGGCGCACTTGGCGCAGGGTCTGCAGCGGCAATATATTTTTCAACAAGCTTATCAATGGAGCTTGTGTAACCCGTGGTATTACCGCCTGCGGCAACCTCAACCGGTGTTGTGCCATTGTAATAAACCATTTTGCCATCACGGCCGTTGATAAAGTCCTCAGCATTATAGGTGTCGCTGCCTATGGTAAAGTGAGTTGCTTTAAGAACGTTCAGGTTATTAGATGCAAACCAAGCTTCGTCCTGCGCAACATATTTGTTGTAAATCAGCTTTGCATTTCCGTCTTCATCGGAATTATAGCTGGTATAAATATCCTGTGCATTTCTCTCAAGCTTTGTATTGGGCAGGAAGTTGTTGCTGCTGTCCTTACCGTAAAGTTCTGTTTTAATATTGTTTCTGTTTGCGGTAAATTTGGTTTCAACGTTCTGCTCAATGCTCATTGTTTCTGCAGTGCCGGCGGCGTTAATGTTGTACGCCTGCGCAGCCTGTGCAAGTGAAATGTATCTTGACTCAAGCGTTGTGATTTCCGTAGCGTAGTCATACGATTTCTGACTAACGGCAGCGGGAATATCAATGTCATAATAAACCTTAGGGTCAGTATCGCCCCTTAAAGCTTCAGAATGGGTTGCCCCTGTAATGTCGGTAACCTTAGCGTCAATAATCGGGCGAACGGTATCCTCAGAACTGTCGTCAACGCCTGTGCTGCCGCTTAAATCAAATCTCTTGTTATAAATGATTTTTTGAACTGCGTTAGGCGTATTTGTGTTGGCAAGAGATTTTAACTGAGCTTCGCTTGCGTCCACATTTTCTACCATTGAAATGTTATTATCTATAACATCCTGCAGGGAATCAAGGCTGTTGTCAAAGTCAAAATCAAAGTGGTAGTAATTGTCATATACGTCTGTAACGTCAGGCAGTGCCTTTCCGTTGCCCAAATCGTAGGTCCCTAGAATATCCTTCGGGTTTATAACCTGGCTGTATGTCAGGTTTGTTGAGTTTACAACAGAATTATTAACCGTGTATTCTGTGCTGAACGTTTTACGGTAGGTTGTGCACCAAGACTGAATTGCAGAACCCTCTTCGCCGTAGAAAACATTTACGCCGCAGTTATAGAAAGCACGCTGGTCTATTGTTAAAACGGAGGAGGGAACATACACGCTTGTAAGCTTGCTGCAGCCGTTAAACGCATATTTGCCGATTGATGTAATGCTGTCCGAAATAACGATTGACTCAACGTTGTTGAGACCGAAGAAAGCGTAATCGCCGATACGGTAAACGTCCTTGTTCAGCAAAATGTGTTTAATATCGTTTTTATAGCTTGCTCTGCACCACGGCGGCTGGTTAGACCTTGTGTAATCAGCAATACTTCCGCTGATGCTGAGCGTGTTTGTGGAGCGGTCATAACTGTAATTTGTACCGCTGTCAGTTGTGTTTCCGAAGCTTACAATGTAAGCAGGGGAGGAAGTGTCCTGAGTATATGGAATTGATTTGCTTTTAGCAATATTGTTAACGTTTATTGTATTTGTCAGGTTATTATTCTCGTCATAGTTGAAACGTTCCCTTACGTAAGAGATAAGAAGCGGGTCGTCAACCTTAGGCGTGTTATAAATAATCTGAGCAATTGAAGGAGCACGGTCAAGGTCCCAGGCAGCAGCCTGATCCTTTGACTTATAAATTGTGCTTGTAAATCCGTTTTGAATATGCGCAAAGTAAACAGCGTTCTTGCTGCGTCCCGTAAATTTAACGGTTCCGTAGTCTCCCGTAACCATTAACAGCGGGCGCTTACCTTCCTTAGAACCTGTTGCATAGTAATAGAAATAATCGTCGCTGCCGGTAATATTATTCTGTTCAGCATAATCATTGAACGGAATGGAGGTTTCTTCGTTACATTCGGGGCAAAGGAAAATAATTGTATCCTCGCTGCCTTCTTCGCCAGTTTTATCAAGATATCTAACTGCAAATTCTTCGGGTGCACCGGTAAAACCGCAGTTTTCACATTTAACCGACTGAACTGCAGAACTGAGCTGACTTCTAAGACGGAACGTGTCAATATCAATATTAGCACCGCCGTTTGAATGAATAACGCCGTTAAGAACTGCCGCAGATGTTGTAAGTTGAACGGCAACCTTGTTAGAGTTCTCCTGAGTAGAGCATTCGGTATTGCAATACGGGCAGTAGTAGCCGTCAAGTGATTCGCCTTCCGAGTTTTTAGGCGCGGCAGGCGTAGTATTTTCATCACGCCAGAACTTATCCTCAGAGTCAACGTAAGCATTACCGTCGTGGCTTGCAAGGTAAGAGCAGCTTGTGTTAGGGCAGGTCATTCTTGTTTTGCCGCCCATAATGTATTTTGAAATGAAATATGTGTTGTTCTGCAGGAAATCAAGGGCACTGTTGGTCATACCTTCAGTGAACGTGGTGATGGATTTAATAAAGGTATTCTCAATAGGTCCTGTAATATCAAAATCTTCTGTCGGGTCAAGATTAAGAATCTGATAGCTGAGTGCTTCGGGAGTGCCGCCGGCAACATAATCGCACTTAGCGGCGGACTGAGCGTAAAGGTTAAAGGTTTCATAACCGCTGAAAGCCCCAAAAACAGCATGGTTTTTGAGGTGAGTATAAATCTCTATGTATCTTGAGCCCGTAACCTCATCGGTTGTAGGGGTGGATTTATAGAAAATCAAAACAGCGTCAGAATCATCTTTGATGAAGGACATAGCTTCATCTTTCTTATCAAGACTCCAAATGATGCTGAATTCATTACCGTCGCTTGTATTCTTACCGCGTTTAAATATTTCGTCGAATTCATCAATGCCGTTTTCGTCAAAATAAACCTTGGCGCTGTTAACAAGAATACTTGACTGGGTTGCATAAACCTGAGGGTTAAAATCAGCTATACCGTCACAAGCAGCATGAGCCACAGATAAAGCAACGCTGTCCGAAGCGGTCTGTAGCTTTGATTTTGTGTGATACGCATAACCGATGTCAACAACCAGCGCTACCATAAACAGCATTAGTGTTAATGTTAACGCAACAGTAATAAGAACGGCACCGCGTTCATCCTTTATTCCTTTCTTAATTTTGTTAAACATAAAAATCACCACACAAAATGGGGAAGAGCAGGCAAATCAAATTATAGAATTGTCAATCTTCCGTCAATTATTCAGGCAGAAATAACTGTCCGATGAACAAGGGATAAAAGTCCCATTTTTATATGCCAAATGGGAAGGAGCAAAAATACACACCTTCCCGAGCAAGTTTACAAATTGTTTACAAAATATCTTCAGCTTTATCAAGCTGCTCCTTCAGGGAATCAACAATCTGCCTTGTTTTTTTAAGGTGGATTGTATATGCCCCGATAACGCGCTGAAGCTCATCGTCGTTTGAAGCGGCGGTTGCAGCGCTCTTTGCGGCAGATTCAGCGCCCTCCTGAGCCTTTTGAGCATATTCGTTTTTAATCTGCTCAATCTGCTCCTTATAGGAGTTTTTAGCTTCGCTGTATTCCTTTTTAACAGCCTCAAGCTTTTCTTTCAGAAGCTTTTTATCAGCGTCGGCAATAACATAATTCTTCTGAAGCCTCTCGTTTTCACTCTGAAGCTTATCTGCCAAAGCTTTATTTGCGTTTGCTTCCTGACGCAGCGTTTCAATCTCAGCAATATCCTTCTGAAGTGTTTTAAGCTTTTCCCTTGCTTTATCTGCAGATTCAATCGCAGCCTTTTCGTTGCGGTCCCTGCTTGCAAGGGTAGATTTCAACTCTGCAATCTCACATTGCAGCATTTCGGTTTCGTTCTGATAATCCGCAATTTTGCTTTCGTAATTTTTAATTATGTTTGCGTTTGACCGCTTTAACTCAAGAATGAAATTGTTAACCTCTTTAGGTTTATAACCTCTTGTAACCTTAGAAAAGTCGAACATATTCTCATCTTCGTCAATATTTTTATTTAAATCAAAAGCTGACATAATTAGCCCCCCTCTGTAATATTTGTTATGCTTCGGCGATATCTAAAACATCGCCGCATTTTATATTGAATTTTTCAGCCTCTTTGGCATTAAGTTCTAAAACTTTCCGTCCGCCTTTTACTGCTTTTTTGCATTTCCAGGGAGGGACGCTGTTAAAAACAGCTAAAACCTTATTATCCCCGTCCATTGTGATAACATCTATATCAAAATGCATATTGAAGGTATGTATCTGATTGCAGGGCTCAAGCAACAGCCCGTGCCCCTCTGGCATACCTCTGCGGTGCATAAGCCCGAAAAAGCGCCTTATAACTGTGTTTGCATTCTCACACTCGTTACTTACAATCTCGCCGTTGTGTGATACTATTAAATATTTCTTACTCATATTAATTAGTTTAATGTATCAGCAACGTTAATAACTGTCGGACCGAGAATTACAATGAAGAGGGAAGGGAAAATAAAGAACATAGTCGGAATTGCGATAATCGTAGCCGCTTTGTTTCCTTTTTCTCTGGCAGCCTCAAGTCTTGTGTCACGGATTTGCTGTGCCTGTACTTTTAATACATTATTAATAGGTATACCAAGCTGTGTTGACTGAACAACAGCAGAAACAAAGGTTTTAAGTTCGGGGATATCTGTACATTCAGAAAGCCTTTCCAATGCCTGGTTTCTTGAAATACCCATCTGCACCTGGTGGAATACCGTCATTAACTCATCAATAAATGCGCCGTCCATCTTTTCAATAACTTTAAGGAGCGCACCGTCAAAGCTCAAACCTGCTTCCGTACATACGCTTAGAAGGTCAAGTACGTCGGGAAGCTGTTGCTTAATTGCGTTTTGATGCGAAGTTACTTTAGTTTTCAGGAAGAAATCGGGAAGGAAAAATGCGAGTAAAACACCCAAACCGATAATTAATACAGTAATGACGAATTCTGTATTTAAAATGAACGCAATTCCTATAACGATTACAACAAAAATAATCGCAAATGCTGTTTTAAAGAAATTGTAGTTCTGGTAAGTAGTATGCATACCGCTCATACGAAGCAGCTGTTCGGTTTTATGAATTCTTTCAACCGTACGCTCGTTTACTACCTGGCCGTTTCTTTCCTGACGAGCCTTCCTTCTGTCTTCAAAAATATTAGTTACTTTTGCAATAAGCGGAGCAAAGAACCTTTGATAGAAGGATTTTTCAAGCTCTGAATCATCAATTTTTATCAATTCCTCTTCCTGAGTAATTGATTTAATCATTCTGTTTTTTGCATCATTTGCTTTACCTTGTTTAGATAAAAGTATAACGCATAAAACAAATGCTAAAACACTGAAACTTATAACCAAAAAATTAATGATCATTAAGTTCACCTCAAAACATATAAACTATAATTTGATTGTAATTAATTTCCTTATAACAAGTAATCCCACAACTTCAAGCGCAATACCTACGCCGATTGCAATTCTGCCTCCTGATGTCTGAAACATCGGGTCCATATAACCCGGGCTTGCCACATTAAGAATAAGAGTAATTGCAACGGGCATTAATCCGATAATTGTACCTGTAGTTCTTCCGCTTGCGGTAATAGCTTTTACCTCTTTCTTTAAAGCGGCTCTTTCCTTAATTGTTGTTGAAATAATATTAAGAATTTCAGACAAATTACCGCCGGTAGTTCTCTGAACTGCGATTGCTACAGCAACGATTCTAAAGTCGGAGCTGTCAATTCTCTTATTAATATGCTCCAAAGCTTCATCCATGGAATAGCCCATATTGATTTCATTTACAGCCCTTGCAAATTCCTCGCTGATAGGCGGGTACATATCTCTTGAAATCGTAGCCATTGCCTGCTGAAGAGAAAGACCTGAACGCAAGCTGCTCGACATAAGCAGAAGAGCGTCGCCAAGCTGTTCTTCAAACTGGCTGGTTCTTCTCTTTTTTCTGAATCTTATGTAAGCAAACGGGCTTACAATGCCTATGCCTGCAAGTAAAACCGGAACAATAGGACTCGGAGAAAACAGAGCGGCAAGGGAAGAGGGAACGAATGCAACGATAATCCAAACTGTTGCAAACTCCTCGGGCTTCATAACAATATCGGAAGCAAAGAGTTCATTCTCTAACGCACTGCCGATTCTTGAAATCAAGCTTTTCTTTTGTACGAAACCAGCGTCCTGCCTCTTTGAAAACATTTCGAAGTTGAACTTGAAATTGCGTTGTTTCTTTTCAAGTACAAGTTCGTCGCCGATACCGTTACCTATAAGGTTTTTTACCCTGTCATCAGCACTTCTCTTTGCTGCGGTAACTTTAGTAGTTACAAAATATGCAATTATTCCTGCAAACAATCCGTAGACTGCCGCAACAAGTATCATTTTAAGTTGTAAACCAGTCATTATTTATTGTAACTCCGTTTTCTCTTATTTTTTCACAAGCTTTAGGAACAATACCGGTTGCTACAAATTCACCGATGAATCTGCCTTCTCTGTCCGTTTCACCGGCGGTTACATAGCGGAAAATATCCTGAATCTGAATAACGTCGCCTTCCATACCGGTTATCTCGGAAATAGCGGTAACCTTTCTTGAACCGTCTCTTAAACGGGATTGCTGAATAACCAAATCGATAGCCGATGAAATCTGGTCTCTGATAGCCTTGGAGGGAAGCTCGGTTCCGCTCATCATAACCATTGTTTCAAGACGTGACATAGCGTCGCGAGGGGAGTTCGCATGGGCGGTTGTAAGCGAACCGTCATGACCGGTGTTCATAGCCTGAAGCATATCAAGCGTTTCCTTAGAACGAACCTCACCAACAATAATACGGTCAGGTCTCATACGGAGTGCGTTAACTACCAAATCACGAATGGTAATTGCACCCTTGCCTTCGATATTTCCGGGACGGCTTTCAAGAGTAACAACATGCTCCTGTTTAAGCTGTACTTCGGCTGAGTCCTCTATGGTAACGATTCTTTCGTCGCCGGGAATATAGGAGGAAAGTACGTTTAAAAGCGTTGTTTTACCTGAACCTGTACCGCCTGAAACTATGATGTTTAATTTACCTTTAACGCAAGCCTCAAGGAAATGAAGCATATTAGGCGTTAATGAACCGAATTCAATAAGCTGTTTTGCTGTAATCGGGTCTTTACCGAATTTACGGATTGTCAAAACAGGACCTACAAGTGAAAGGGGAGGGATAATAACATTTACACGGGAGCCGTCTTTAAGACGAGCGTCAACCATAGGGCTTGCTTCGTCAACGTGACGTCCTACCGCGCTTACGATACGGTCAATCGTATTCATAAGGTGTTGATTATCTCTGAAATGTACATCTGTAAGTACAAGCTTACCTTTTCTTTCTACATATATCTGATTAGGTCCGTTAACCATAACCTCTGAGTATTCGGGGCTGTCAATAAGTTCCTGAATAGGACCGTAACCGAGAATATCGTTTAAAAGTTCAGTTACAATCTGAGGCCTGTCAGGGCGGGGAACTGCATACTCATCCTTAGCAAGCTCTTCGTTAAGGAACTGAGACATTGTTTCAGGGTCAATGTTAGTTCCCATTGCTGCTCCAGCCTGATTAAAGTTGTTAACAACAGCAACGTGAATACGCTTTTTTACTTCATCATATTTGTCATTGGGCTCATTAGCTTTTGCTTTGCCGGACTGTGTTCCTTCGGCAGAAGTACTTATTTTAGCGGCGGGTTCGTTACCCTCCATTATTGATAAGAGTCCCATTTAATACACCTCAGTTAATGATTATTTAGAAATATTGTCTTTATCCTCAATAAGAATATCAACAAATCTGTTAAGATCTTTTGCGGTTGCTGAACGCGGTGCGCTCGAAACAATCGGGTTACCGCTGTTCATAGCGTTTGTGCAGGCGTTTCTGTCCGCAACGATTGTAGTATAAGCTTTCTTCTGAATAAGGTTTTCAAAATCTGCAATTTTAATAAGGCTGCTTCTATTCTTATTAACAATAAAGTTTGCCTTTTCAATAACACGAAGAGTATGGAAGATGTTAAGAATATCCTTCATACCCTTTAAAGATGAAATGTTGAGATTAACTATAAGCTCAATCTCGTCACAAACCTCAAGAGCAGCGAGGGTAGTGTCAGCATAATCACAACCGAGGTCAATGAGAATGTATTCAAAATAAGGTCTAACATTCTCAACGATTTTTCTGATGTGGTCAGCAGTTACATACTCGCCGTACTCAGGACTTTTTGGCGCGCAAAGTACGGAAAAGCCTGTGGGATGAAGTGCAACAGACGTGTTAACCTTTTCAATCGAAATACCTTCAGGGTCTCTTGCAAGCTCAACGATTGTGTCCTTTGAATCAAGGTCAAGTAAAAGGTTGATGTCGCCGTGCTGAAGGTCAAAATCAAGTACGATAACCTTTTTACCGTGGTTGGCGAGGGCAATAGCAGTGTTTGAAACGATAGAACTTGTACCGCATCCGCCTTTAGTTCCGTAGAAAGCATAAACCTTTGAACGAACTCTCTTTTCAATCTTAAGCTGACCGAGAAGCTTCTGCTCAAGCGTATTAACTTCAATGATTTTATCAGTGAACTCCTGAGGCTCAACATCAAAGCTAAGGACCTGTCTGATTCCAAGCTGTGCAGCAGTATTTACAAGGTCAACATTAACACTGTCTGTAACGATTATAACAGCACAGCCTGTAGTTGTTTCTTTAATTCCGCTAATAAAGCTATAGAAATCATTGTCGATGTCATTGCGGTCAAGCGCACAAATCAAAACGTCAGGGAAATAGCCTTCAATTTTAAGTTTTGATTCCTCTTTAAAATCGGAATAACCTACAATAGCAATATCTTCGCTAACGATTTTATTCTTAATTTTTACCTTATACTGTGTTTCTTCTGCAAGAATAACAACATTAATTCTTTCCATAAATGATTACCTCTCTAACAATATGTTTTAGCCTTCAGGCGTAATGTCTACTGATGAAGCTCCCGCAACTCTCGGTTTAAGCACAAGTTTATAGCGAGAACCGCCGTTTTCAATTTCAAACAGTTGCTGTGCCTGAGCCTCGGTAACAATAAATGTTAATGTTGAGTAATCGGTAATTTCTGAGTTATTAGCTTCTGCAGTTTTGTTGGCAGTGTTATTAGAAACCTTAAATACTTCAAGGTTGCTCATCGGAATAGTTGTGGTCATACCCTGATATACATAGATGTCAACCTTGTCGCCTACGGCAATATAACCGTCGGCAGCATTTGTACCGCTGGCTGCAATCGGATAAGCAACATAGCCTTCCGGAATTGTAAGAGAAAGGGTAGCGTCTTCACTGTCAGACGTGATGAGCTTGTTCTGCGTAAGCTGTTCTCCTCTGAAAATTGCATAGCGGGTAACAGAGTTAAGAGCGTCCGTAGCAGATGTAACGGCACCGCTTAAAACATAGGAATCAATATAGTCCTGCTCAGCAAAATATGTAGCAAAATTTTCTGCTGTAATAGTAACGTTCTGAGGAACGTCTGCAATTGCAGTAACGACGGTTGTGCGTTTAGCATCGGTAAAGCTTGAACGCTCTGAAATTTCATTTGCAAATAAGAATGTAGCAAATCCGGCAATAAGTGCAACAATAACTGCGATTAAATAAACCTTTTTCATAAAAAATACCTCTTAAAAATTTTTTATATTAAAATGTTACGCTATACATCAGGGAGCTGCGGTAGTCGTAGCATTGCTTCTTTCAATTTTAAATGTGGCGGAGGAGGAAACAACCCTTGTATCTCCGCGGCAAATTGCATGCAAAACAAAAGTTAAAACAGGCATATTGATTCTTACCTTAACGCAAATCATTTCCGCCTGGGTAATTTGAGCTTCATCAAGTTCCGTACCCATACTGCTAAGGTAAACCACACTGACGCCGTCAGCGGGCAACATTTTTGCGGGATTAAACAGGTTGTTGCTGACAATTCTTGTAGCTTTTTCTTTTATTTCATCCGTAGATAGAGTGTCACAGTCAACGCAAACGGCTCTGGCTGCCTCTCTGGCGGAGTTGTCAACATTTAGCTGATTATAAAATAGCCAACCAAAGTCAAGAATTCCGCATAGAATTATCAGAATTAATGGTAAAACAAGGGCAAACTCAAGCAGAGCCTGACCTTCTTCACTTTTTACTTTTTTTCGTATCAATGCTTTTAACATAATATACACCTTGAAATAAAGACGGCGTGGGTTGCCCCACGCCGTCCCCGATTTACAAATTAATATTTAATTTGTAGAAACGCACATCAAATGATTACATCTGATCGAGGTTCTTGTTAACCTTCTCGAATGCGTTCTTGATCTTACCCTTCATAGCAAAAAGAATAACGATAGCAGCAATAGCGATAGCGCCGATGATGATAGCGTACTCGATCATGCCCTGGCCGTCCTCATCCTTTAAGAATGACATAAGCTTGTTCATTGGTTTTTCCTCCTTCTTAAAAATTTTTTATTTATCAGATTAAATGATATCCGATATAATATGTAATCCGCAAATTATTGCGGGGATTACCATAAATTTATATGTCCCTGTAAAAAGGGGAACAACAGAGTAAATACTGCGCCGACCGCAAGGGACGGACCCATAGGCGCTTTAGTTTTTAAACCGCCTTTTTTTGTAATTAATAAGATTACCAGATATACAAACATTATAAATGCCATAATGAGCATTGCCTGAATATATCCGATTATGCCAAGAGAAAAGCCAATAACTGCGCTTAATTTGATGTCTCCGCTTCCGATATATATTCCAAATAAACTTGGTATAATATAGAGTACAAATCCCCCGACAATACCGATTAATGCATAAATCAGATTGTATTTGATATCGGAAGTGTTTTTTGTAACAATAGGCTCAACAATATCTCTGATAATTGAAATTAAAAGAAGAATAAGCAAAAGCTCGTTCGGTATTCTTCTTATTGCTAAATCAACAGCGGCAATATTAAATGAACAAAATATAAATATCACCGTGTAAATCAGGCTAATCAAATTACTGCAAGTCAATAGAGACACAATATAGAGGACAATAAAGCAAATGACCCAAAAATAAGGAATCCATTTTCTTTCCAAGAGGGCGGGATTGAATTTTTCGCCGAGTTCAGGTATCTTCTCAACTCTGACAGCTATCTGCTTTTTTGCGATTTTTAATGATAAAAAGCCGACTATCAATCCTAAAACCGCAAAAACCGTTGCGGTAAGCCAATTGAACATGAAAGTAAACTCCAAATGATAATTAAGATAATTTGTTTTAATATCATATATATTCTAACATTATGCGGCAATTTTGACAATTAATATTATTCACAAAATATTCACAAACAAATTGTCAAAATTGCACAAAAAGTGACTGCATTCTTTATTTGTTTTTATATATTTCTTGATTAATCATTTTTTTGGTGTTACAGTTAGTAAAACAATATATTTGAAAAGGAATATATTATGGAAAATAAGAATAATTCTACTAAAAGTATTAATATAAATGATGCGCCCAAAGCATTAAAAGTTTTCCTTTGGCTTTTGCCTTTGGTTTTGTTTTTGCTTTTTATTGATTCTTCACTTGACAACGATTTTTATTTCTTGTATCCGACAGGAGAGTATATTGTTAATAATGGCTTTCCCGTAAAGGATTTTTTGTCTTGGCACGGTAATATGGATATTGTTGTTCAGCAGTGGCTGTCAACCGTTATTTTCTACCAGGTTTATCATTCTTTTGGAATTATAGGAACTACGTTACTGCAATGTGTCTGTGTGGTAATTTTATACAGCCTGTTTTATAAACTGTTGAAAGTTATATCTGATAATTATACTGTTTCTTTAGCTTTTTCAGCGCTTTTTACTTTTTTTATTGCTATTGCTTTTGTAAAGACAAGGCCGCAGATTTTTACCTATATCATAATTGTAGCGGAATTGTTGGTCTTAGAGCAGTTTGTAAAAACAAAGAAAACGCCATATCTGATAATCTTGCCGTTATTATCCTTGCTGCTTGTCAATCTTCATTCTGCAATGTGGATGATGCAGTTTGTTCTTATGTTACCTTATTTTGCGCAATCAGTTCCGATTAATATAGGTAAGCTTAAACAAACGTCTTGTGCAAGCTTTGTTAAGCTATTAGTAGCTGCGCTGGCTTCGGTATGCGTGGGCTTTCTTAATCCGTACGGAATAAAGGCTATGCTTTATATTTTCACTTCGTACGGGCTTTCGTCAATTAACGCATATATTAATGAAATGCAGCCGATTACTTTTGCTATGTCTGAAGGCAAGTTTTTGTT
>CADBUK010000200.1 GCA_902797915.1 Oscillospiraceae bacterium | reverse complement strand
TTTAACACCTCATAATTATGTAACGCTATTATATGCCGTTTGCTGAAAATATCAAACCCTTTTTTTCATTGTTTATATATTATTTATATTTTGGAGCGGATGTCGTCAAAGCCTATTACGAGTTCCGCAAAAAAGCGCGGCTTTTTAAATAAGAACTCTTCATAGGCTTTTCCTCTCAAAAACAAATCTGTGATTTGTTTTTGTAAAACTGCTTTCATAAAACACTTTAAACATAAAAAGACAACCGCAAGGGTTGTCTTTCTCTGTTTGGAGCGGATGACGAGTCTCGAACTCGCTACCTCCAGTTTGGGAAACTGGTGCTCTACCGGGTGAGCTACATCCGCAAATTATGCTATAACTAATATACCAAATTTCCCGTTTACCGTCAACCCAAAATAATAACGGCTCAGGTTTCCCTGAGCCGTTTTTTGTGTTAGAATTCAATCTCTTCGCCGCTGTCTCCGGTACCACCACCGGGGTTACCTGAAGTAATTTCGGTTGCAATGCAACCAAGATTAAACTTTTCAATCTCCGCTTCGGGAGTTAAGTAATTCTTTTTCATTTTTTTATCCTCCCGTTTCATTAAGCGTTGCTGCAAATGTTGCAGTAATCAATGGTTGTAATCGTGGTGCCGTTTGTTGTGTAGCTGTACTTCACAAAGCCTCTGGTAACAACGCTTTTGCTTGTATTAATCGCCAGATAATACTGACCTGTGGTTGCATTAGGATTCTTAGCCTGGTTCTTATAAACGCCTGAACCGCCGATAATGAAGTTTTCATTATTCCATGTAGACGTTGTACCCTGAGCATAAACAGTACCGCATTCAACAATTGTTACACCTGCAGGTTTTGCATAAGTACCCTCAGCAGCATACTGAGTTACGCCTGAATAAGTTGTAAACTTAGCGGCAGGCGTTTTGTAACTGTAAACAAACGGAAGCTTGCCATCAAGTTTTTCAATTGTTCTCGGGTCGGTAATTTCAGTGCTGTTAATGCTGTAGGTTGAGCCGTCAGTTGTAATTGTATACAAATCAAGGCTTGCAACGAGATAGTTCTTGAACGTATCGCCGTAAGCAACAACATAAACATTGCCGTCAGAAATAGCAGCAATAGCGTAAGGGCTGTTTGTTGCAGTGATTTCCTGCAAGGTGTCAGGTTCGGTTGTGCTTACTGTTTCTACACCGTCAAGGCTGATTGTCAGTGCAGTTGCAGAATGCGCCGTGTTATATCTCGGATGAATCCATACAGCTCCGTCGCTTGCAAGCTCGCTTGCGGTGTAAGTGCCGTTTGGCTTGCCGCTGTCATTTACGCCCCACGAAGAGAAGCTGTAATACGGGTTAGTGTTAACGTTTATCGGAGTATATCCTTGAACGGTTACCGTACCTGAAGCAAGGGTAATCGTTGCGTCAGGGTCAACATAGAATTCGTTAAGCACGCTGCCGCTGTAAACACCGCCGATTGTAACCTTAATCTGTCCTTCAGGTGCAGCAGCCGTGGTTTCATAAGAAGTTACGGTGGTGTTGCCCTGAACATTAAAGGTATATGAATCCATAGCGGGATAACGGCTTGTGGTGGAATCCATCTGAATTCCCCAACCAGCGCTTGTGTTAGCGTCTGTCTTGTTCAGTGTAACGGATGTTCCATAGTAGTAATTTGTTGTTGATACCGTAACAGGCGAGCCGTTATTTGTAACCTTCTGGAAAGTTACCGTGTACTGCGCAGTCTTGCCGCTTGTGCCGGCGTTAATTTCGCTGAGCGCGGTTTTAATTGCCGCAACCCTTGCGTCAATTTCTGCCTGAGAAGCGTCTGTGTAAATGTCCGTGCTTACTCCGTCGGGAGCATACTGAACATAAGTCTTGCCAGGAGCGGAGGAATCAAATGTTGCAGTGGTAATTGTTTTGTTGCCGCCCATGGTAAAGGTTACGGAAGCGGCGTTCGTGCCGTTTGCGGCAACAATGCCGTAAGGAGAAGCCACATTGTCAATATAGGTGCTGTCAACTGCAGACATATCCTGATACTTCAGAAGCTCAACTACTGCGTCATAAGAATCCGTGTCGCCTGCTGCCGTAAGAACTGCTTCTGCTGCGGCAGTTGCATCTCGGTAAGTCTCAATATTATTCTGAGCTTCTGATTTTGTGCCGGTAACCTGATTTGAAGCGTTAACCGTGAATTTGCCGACGTTTGAAGTATCTGCAAAGCCGGTGTGATACGTTACGCCGTTATCGTATGCGGTCTTAAATGCATCCCAGGTGCTTACCGTGTATTTCTGATTTCCGCTGCCGTCCTGATTATTGGTTCCATAGGTGCTCTGCTTAGCATACAGCAAATCAAATTCTGCAAGCGGGTTCAGATATGTGCTTGCCGCCGTACTTAATGTGCTGTTTATGGCGTCGATGTACGAAGCTGATTTGGTTTCATCATACGCCGTTACACCTGAAATTGTGGAAGCGATTTGCGATGAATATACTGCTCGCGATGAAGTGGTGTAACGGGTTGAGGATTGAAGCATAACGTTGCTCTCATATTGAGCCCATTCCGTATCATGCGCGTCATAAACCCTTTCACTGCCCGTGCAAACCGAGCAATAGCCGGTTGAATAGCCGTTAGCGTCGCCTGCTGCAGCAGTGTGAGTCCAGCCGGAAGCCGTGTGGTCATCAGTCGGATCCCATTCATCGTTCCAATCGGAATATGAGCAATGGGTTACGTTGGCATCTCTGGTTTCAACGTAGGTTTCATTTGAATGAGGAACGTGAGAGCCTGAAGGAGTCTGCGTGCCGTCCCAAACGTTGTTGCTTGAAGTCCATTGATATGCCCAGTGGCAATTTGAACCGTTAATATGAGAAGGTGCGGTGTTTGAAGGGATGCCTGCAAGAGTGTTACCTGCGGTAACGGTTTCGCTTGGATCATTAACTGTATCTGTGCCGTACTTATCGTAAGTAATCGTAAAGCTCTTTTTTATAAGATTGATTGCTTCCCAATCCTGATATGCCTTTTTAATAGCAGCCGCACAGGTTTGTACCGTTGTTTCGGTATTACTTGAGAAATCATAATTGTTTGGATTGCAATCAGCAATTTCTTTAAGTGCAATAAGAGCACCTATTCTTGAAGCCGTTGTATACATCCACAGCGCTTCGCCGTCATACGTTGTTCCCATAAGGTAATCATAGAGTGCAGAAGCAGTCATATTACCTCTTGGTGTGTTGACAATATCATTTGAAGTTACGACATCATAAATCGGCTTATAATTAATAACATAGAAACTTGTTGGGATAGTAGCTTGCTTATAATAGAAATATCGTGGTGGATTAATACCTCCGCCTTTTGATGAATGTCCTATTTCCATATTTGGGTTTATAATAGAATCATAATAGTTATCACCAAAATTAGCATTTGCTGCATAAAATTGCAAACTATTTCTCCAAAAACGGTGTGTGCTTGTGTTACCTTGGTGATCTGATTCTCCGTTATTACCTTTAGCTTCGTTTTGGTCGCCTCTCGCATTAAAATTCGTGTGATTTTTCTGTTCATAAGCTTCTTTAGAAAATGAATCATTGCTTTCTGTCGGCCAGTACTGATAGTTTGTTCCGTATCCATACCACTTATAACGATATTCAACTTTTCTTGCATCCCAACTTGCCTGACTGTTTGCATACGGTTGCAAATAATGTATTATTTCACTACTTGCAGGGCTGCTCGCATAAGATTCAAGTACTACTGGATATGACGGACTAGTTACGCCATCGTAAACGCCAACGATGGTACCTGGTGCTGCAAACTTAAACCGCTTACGATCGGTTACCAATTCATTCGTAAATACAGTATCGCCAACTCCATCTGTAACACTTGAATATACTAAGTTACTATAGTAATCAGAAGGAATGGAACCGTTGCTACCGTCCTTTCTTTGATATGGTGCAAAATTAAATGTCGGTGCTGTTGTTATATCTGCTTTGTCGGGTCTGATTGTGTCAAGGAGTGCATCTTCTGCAGTTTCGCCGATATCGGTTGCAGTCGGCGAAATTGTAACCTTACCGTATTCGCCGGACATTCTGTAATCTTCAATAGTAGTGCTTCTGCCCCAACCAAAAGTCATCCACAAATCACTTGGCATTGCAGTTGTGTTTATGACGCCGCCTACATATGTGCCGTCAACTAACAAACAGGTTGCATAGCCGTTAAAAGTAACTTTATAATTATGCGAAGCTGATGTGTCCTTAACTGCAGTTGCCAATACGCTTGTG
The DNA here is from genome assembly GCA_902797915.1 of Oscillospiraceae bacterium. Lineage (GTDB taxonomy): Bacteria > Bacillota > Clostridia > Oscillospirales > Acutalibacteraceae > Eubacterium_R. The sequence goes on along the minus strand of CADBUK010000200.1, from coordinate 2,306 downwards.
CAGCTAACTTCTGTAGCGTTAACATAAAATTTACCGTTTGCAGAAATGCGAACATAGTTTATTTTGTTTGCATTATCGTTACCTGCTTTACTGATAGAAAAAACGGTGTGATTGTCGTCTTGTTCACCTGCAACAGTACCTTTAAAAGTAAAGTCCACAGTATATTGATCACCTGTTACAATATTACACATTTGTGAATCAGCAGAATGAACACCGCCTGCATTAAGGATAAGCTTGTTACCACCTGTTGTTCCTCCCGAACGATACCAGGCGACTTCGTAATCGTGACCTGCAGTATCCTTCATTGTAAAACCTGGATTTTCACTGCCGAAATTTGCGTCGTTTGCCCAGTAGTATTCAACCGTGTTTGGGGTTAAAGTGCCGTATTCTGCAACGATTGCGTTATACTCTGCCGGAGTAATGCGAACAACAGATCCATGGCGCGGGCTGAGATAATTGATATTCGTTGAAGCAACTTCGGATTCATTAATCTTTCTTGGTGCACTTGCGCGGTAAATATTATAGCCGCCGGAGCCGTAAACATCCGTCATAAGTGCATAAGAGCCGTCTGTAATCTCATATAACTGAGGGCCTTCCATTCCCGTATCGGAAAACTTTGTGAAGCCCTGATACGGTCCGCTTGCATTCGGGGAGATTGCGCGGTAAATCTTCTTTGCGTCCTCATCCTTAAAGAACATATAGTAAAGGCCGTTATAGTAAGTGATATCCGCGTCAATAAAGCTGTTGCAGAAAGACGGGAACACAAGCTGCTTAACCGCTGCTGAGGCAAGATCCGTTTTAAAATCTGAAGTATAAAGATAATAAACCTTAGTTAAGCCGCCAACGTAGCCAACAGACCAGTAAAGCATATATTTGCCTGCTGCGGGATCCCAGATAGCCTGCGGAGCCCATGCGCGGGAAACCGTGCCGCTCGTCAGAGTAGAAACGGCGGTGATTGCCTGTGTATCAATTTCCCACGGGGTTGCAGTGTCAATATCCGTTAAATCATTAATACTGTAAACAAGCATTTTTGAGTTGTTGCCCCAGTTTGATCCGTTTTGCGTGTTCAAATCCGTTGCAAGAATATAGTAACCGCTTGTGGGAACGCCTGCGGCAGTTCTCTTTTGCAGTATATATGGGTCGCGCACGTGCTTTGAAGCGGCGGTGCCGACGTCGCTCGGGTAAGAGCCCTCAATGCTGCGTGCAGAGGAATCCCAAACGGGCAAGCCGTTATTTACGGGCTTAAAGTTAACACCGTCGTCCGAAAGAGCATAGTGAAGCGATTCACCGTTCGTGCTGTTGCCGGTAAAATAAGTGTAGAGATATTTTGTTCTGTCGGTCTGGGTTGCGCTTGCGGTATTATTGCTTACGCCCTTGTAAATCTCAATGCTCTTGTATGCAATGTTTGAAAGGTCTGAGTGGTTAGACCATGAGAATCTTGAACCGCCGAGATAAATGCTCGTGATATCCGATGGGCTTAAGGAATAACCTGAAATATCAATCGGGGCATAGTTAATTATAAGATCGCCCGATTCATCGGTAAGATAGCAGCCAAGCCAACCGTCTGCAACGTAAACGATATAGTGCAATTCTTCATCTTGGTTTATTAATGAAGAGTTATAGGTGGAAATATTATAAATGCCGCCTTCTTGCGTTGTGCCGCTGTTAGTACCCGTGTCGGCATAAATATCTTTAGTGCCGTCAATGTGCCTTCTGCCGTAAGCCTCCTGCGTGAAATACATCTGGTTCCAGCATTCTCTGTCGTTAAATATGAGCTTACCGTCCGTATCCTTGGAAAGCTTAAGCAGCGGAGAACCGTTGCGGCGTTCATTCAAAGTTCCGCCTTCGCCGTAAGTATTGCCCGTGTATGAGAAGGTAAGGTCAATCTTAAAGCTGTCAATATCTTCAAATAATGAACGGTAATTACTATTATCATATTTAACGCCATCAATAGTAAAACTTGAAAGCGCAAGAAGACCGCGGTAATCGCTTTCGTTAAAATGAATACCTGCGTCGTCAACCGTGTTGGCTGAGCTTTCATTGTCGTAGGTCTGGGTATTCCAGCCCATTGAATAACCGCCTGCAGATGTTCTTGGTGAGCTGCTGGTAGTCCACACGTAATCACTACTTTTCCTCCAAGTTGTGCCCGTAAAGTCAGTTGATGCTAAAATCTGCCAATAATCTGCAGATTGAGCTTCGGAAGCCTCAGTAGCAAAGGGTATAGCAAACAACGGCACTGAGGTAACAACCATCAGCAGCGCCATCAGGATTGATAATGCTCTTTTGCTGAGATGTGTTTTTTTCAT
>CADBUK010000199.1 GCA_902797915.1 Oscillospiraceae bacterium | reverse complement strand
CCTGCAATACTTACATTTTAATGGTTTCAGAACGATTCAGCCCCATCTGATATTTCATCGTCCATACAGTTTGGAATGACAAAAGGGCCATGAATACGCTCTGTTTCCGTCGCTTTGCAGGTATCAACAACAAACGCAATACGATTGTCGGAATCTCGAACCAGCCGCGCTTCTGCCGCATACAGCGCATCTGTCCAGCCCATATCTTTTCTTAGATCTTCTGAGAAACGCTCTCCAACTATGACAAGCATACTGCCTTCATATACGGCGTCGGGGACATCAATCGCTTCCTCTGCCTCCGCAGTCGCCGCACGGACAGCAATGCGATTTTTTTCTGGATGATACAGGAATTGAATATATTGGGGCTTTCCTATCGCATCCAATACATCCCACGGGATGATCAACGCATGAATCGGATGATTCAGATATACCGTCATAGTATCCCTCCTGATAGGTTTTCTCCCCGCTCTCTTTGATGCAGCCACTTCTGGCGGAAGATCCACATCAAAGGCCTGTTGTGGTCTGATCATCGAACCATCCGGCTGTTGAATATCCACCGTGATAAAGTCGTATGGATTGAGCAACAATACAGCACAAACAGCAAGCCCGACATTTAAGGAGCATCCGGAAATGTGCCGCTCGCCAGATTCGATTCGCTGGTACTGTCTTAGCTGAATATGTGCCATATCCGCAACCTGTTGCTGAGTCAGCCCAAGCTGTTCTCTGCGTGTAAGAAGGACTTGATGATCCTGCTGTATCATCAAATATTGACCATCACTGCTTCTTGGAAACTCATACGGAATAAAACTCAGATTCGACATTTATTTTCACCCCATCATCAAATATGACCGATTGGACATATTTATTATAGACCACTTGGGCGTAAATGTCAAGGCGTAATAATCTCCGCCTCCTGCACCGATCAGATTTGCGCAGGAGGCGGAGCAATACATGATGGCATATCGCATCAGCAGTCCATTTCTTCGATGCACTTACTGAGCGGAGAATGTCCACAGCTTTCCAATATACGATTGATCTCAGAAAGCGGTTGTTTGTACATAGAATTCATAATCATGTCATATAGGATGTCAACCGGACTAGCCGTCAGTGTAATACCAAGCTTTTGAAGCCAATCCTTCCGGAGATTTGGTTCCAACTGCAGACCTACGCATATCGCCAATGCGTTTTCCTTGGATGGCTGACAGGTTGGATCGTTTCTCAAGCGTTTTATTGTTCGTTCGGACACGCCGCTTTTTGCCACCAACATATCTACTGTGATTCGCTTCCTGTCCATGTGTGATTTTAGCGTACCGCTTGGTGACATTGGAAGCTCATAGAGTATTTTTGAAAGCCTTTGCGATTCCGCAAGGAGATCGGCACCAGAAAGAGATTCTATATGAGAATAGATTGTACCGTTTCCAAGAGACTCTTTTTGCAGTGTCCCCTCCTGATACATGTAATCTCCAGCGGCGCTCTGTACAGAGAAGACCAGGCAGCACTCATCCATGTGCGCTTTGGCATAGCTAGTCAGGCGAAGCTCGTTGTCACGACGATAGATGTATTTTTTATCCGATTTGCAGAAGTGTCCATCGAGATACAGATAGCTTCCACTTTGAATAAGCTCGCGGAATCTGCGATTCCGTTTGTAAAGATCTAGTGCAGATACAACATCAATCGTGACAGTCTGGTTTTTTGGCAGCGTACCATCTGTAAATGTATGCGCCTCCACATAGGCCCCGTTCGCATAATTCATCACGCCCTGGACCTCATCATATCCCAGCTCCAGCATACGCAACTTTGCGGTCTGTTTTGATACGCCGTAGAATAACGCCAGATCCCGGATCACATACGTCAGCCGATTCAACTCATTCATGCGCGGATAACGATTCTGATATTGCTCGCAAAGAGCTTCTATTTTGATCCTTGTAGTTTGCACCGGCATTTGAATCCTGGGGTAAGCCCGATTTGCCTGCCATTCGATCCAGTCCACCGGGCTTTTTTCGGATGTCCCATATGTCACAAGTGAATCCCGAAACCAGCCATCCACTCCGGCTCCGGCATCGATTCCGGCAACGGCGCACGAAAGGCACCGAAGCTCCTCATTATAT
>CADBUK010000198.1 GCA_902797915.1 Oscillospiraceae bacterium | reverse complement strand
CGAACCGGTGTCCGTGACCCTGTCTCCGCGGGGGTTCACAAAACCACGGGCAAGCAGGAAATCATATGCCTCCTGAAAGTTTTCGACATTGATATTGATCGCTGTCAGATCCTGCGGAATACTTTCGGACCTGGTAACACTGACGCGGTTGCCGTTTGCATCTTTCATGTTATAATTCGTATTTGCGCCTTCTTCGATTCCTGTTTTCGTATGCGCTACCTCAAAGCCCAGATCCTCAAATAACTTTACGATCGAATCCGCATCCTTCGTTACAATAATCGGATTAAATCCTGTGATTCTCATGATATCTCCTTCGCATTATTATTTCCTGTACAAGGATTTCCTTTGTGTTTAAAATTATACCATTTTTTTCTGAGCAGCGGAAGATTTTCTGTCTTCTCCATATCCGTATTCTAGGCGTTCCCGGAAAATCGAACGGATCCTTTGGAAATGTATCGCTCTCCTCTTTTGCTATCGGTATTCCATTCTTGTATCGTCCTCTCTGCTGCAATTATGCTTTGCGCGGCCAATCAGACAGACAGCGCGATAACCTGCTACTTCACAGAGTCCTTTTATTTCGTCGGACCATCGCCAGCGCATCCAGGTCTCCATGGCGGATCTCGTGGTCCAGCGCCGCCATGATCGCATCCTTCCTTCTCAGGAAATCCGGTCCGGTCAGATTGGTTCCGGATATCGTGTGATGCGTGATAAAAGAGCAGTCACAGGTAAGATGCTCCACAAAGGTCTTCAACTCGACAAGCATCTCTTTTTCTGAGAGCGGCGAGAACTCGCCTCTTTTGGATTCTTCCAGTAACGGAGTTCCGGGAAACAATGTCAGGCCGCCCGTGCCAACGACCATGGGCCTGCACGCGCTGAAGATCTTCGCGGAATTCACCGCGTGGTCCTGACTGTGTTCTTTTCCGGCCACACCATTTAAGAAGGTCATCCAGTATTCGATGCCGGCCTCCTCCAGCTTGTGGCATTGCTCCAGGATGTCCTCCGCGTGATATCCTTTGTTAATCCGATCCAGCGTCCAGTCATCGCCGCTCTCCACGCCGAGGGAGATCTCTCGCATCCCGAGATCCTTCAGGCTTTTCAGCTGCCCGACCGTCTTGTTCTTCAGATCGCTCACACGGCCAGCCGTGTAGATATATTCCATCTTTGGCAGGTACTGCCTGATCTTCTCAAGGATCGGCGCCATCTTGTCATAGCTTAAGACCAGCGGATTGGCGGAGAGCAGCTGGATCGTATGGGCATCCGGCGCCATTTCCGCAATCTCCCGCAGATCCTCCTCGATCCACTCCGCAGGCTGCATCCGGAAATCCACATCCCTGTACATCGTACAGAACTTGCAGCTGTTGTGCGTGCACCCCTGCGTGATCTGGAGGAGCGGGAAGGTCGGCCAGTACGGGTTTCTGTAAACGGTATCCGTAAAATGCATTTCTATCCCTTCTTTCTCAAATCTCGTAAACGAAATCTTCCATCGGTCTTCTCTTGTAGTGCCAGGCATTTGCCTTCGCCTTCTCATTCGGGTATCCCAGCCCCAGCATCATGACCGGGATCATATACTCCGGAAGATCGAAGGTATCGACGACCTTCTTGGAATCGAAGCCGCGGATCCAGATCGTGTGGACGCCAAGCTCTTCCGCCTCGTACATCATCGTTGTTGCCGCGATGCTGGCATCCTGTTCGCCGGAGTTATAATTCTGGTAGTACTGGTCGCCGGGATTCGTCCAGACCTCACGCATGTCGTAGCAGACAAGCATGACCAGCGGCGCGTTGTGGTGAAACGGTGTCACGGTCTTCAGTTTTGCGAGCCCTCTTCACTTCGGATCAGGTAGAACTTCTGCGGCTGATAGTTGCACGCCGTGGGGACAATCCTTCCCGCCTCGAGGATCTTGTCCAGCTTCTCCTGCTCAACCGGCCGGCTGTCGAAGAAACGCTCCGAATATCTCTGCTTTGCCAGTTCCAAAAAATCCATGTTCTGCCTCCTTCTGTCCTGTGACGCGTCCGCGTCTTTCTTTTTCTGACTTTATCCTGCCACAGGCGCTTGCAAAAGAAAACTTACAGAATTATAATTTTGTAAGAATATATTTCATATATTAAATTATGTAAGAAACGGGGTCGTTATGGCAGAAAGAACCAAACTTTGGATCGCAAACACGATGAAGGATCTGATGAAGACAAAACCTATTGATAAGATCCGTGTGACAGAGATCTGCAAAAGGGCTGAGATCGAGCGGCCGACCTTCTATTATCACTTTAAAGACAAATACGATCTGGTGGCCTGGATCTTCTTCCAGAGCGCCTATCAGACCGACATCATTTCTGTGGATGAAGCCGCGGCAGGCATGGCAAAAATGAAGCAGGACTTTCTCTTCTATAAGCGCGCATATGAGGACTCTTCACAGAACGCGCTCTGGACCTACATGCTCGAATACTTTGTCAGCCGCTACGAACAGATCGCGAAAGAAATGCTGAACACGGATGTTCTTGAGGAACAGCTCCGGTTCAGCATTCGTCTGTATTGCTTTGGCTGTGTCGGCATGACAAGGGAATGGCTGCTCTATGATAACACCACCTCCGCGGGGACCATCGCAGAGATGATGTTCGCCTCCATGCCGGAGAGCCTTCAGAAGATCTACTTCCACTTATGATGTGAATCATGTCCGCCAAGCTGCGAAACCTGTCGGCCCTAAAGCCGCCCCCGACACCCCTTTCGTCCGCAAGCAGTAGCGGCAGGACTCCTTTCCCTAAGCAACATTCCGAACAATCCCGGAAAACAGAACGGATCCGTCCGCTCCTGTCACCATGAAGAGGAACGGGCGATCCAGAACAAAATCAAAGGTGTCGTTCATCTCCATTGCGGTTTCCGCTACAGCGAGCATAGTAAAGGCAGCGCCGGTGACACCATTCTCGTCCACCTCCACCACGGCGGCATGGGTCGCCGAGCTCAGAGCGAGTTTGTCGGCCTTCTCCGCAAGCGGTGTG
>CADBUK010000197.1 GCA_902797915.1 Oscillospiraceae bacterium | reverse complement strand
CCGAAATAGCAGGGGTGCCTGAACGGCGGAGCGGAAACGCGCATATGCACCTCTTTTGCCCCAGCCTCCCGAAGCAGACTTACAATTCTGGCGCAGGTTGTGCCGCGCACGATAGAATCGTCAATCATAATAACCCTTTTTCCCTCAATGTTTTCTTTGATAACATTGAGCTTTATTTTTACAGCGTCCTCGCGCTGCTCCTGCGAGGGCTGAATAAAGCTTCTGCCGATGTAGCGGTTTTTGATGAAGCCGATGCCGTATGGTATTCCGCTTTCGTGCGCGTATCCGAGCGCGGCGTCAAGCCCCGAATCGGGAACGCCGATAACAATATCCGCGTCAACGGGGTGCTCCTTTGCAAGAAATGCGCCCGCTCTGATACGAGCGTTATGAACGCCTGCACCGTCAATTACGGAATCGGGACGGGCAAAATAAATATACTCAAAAACACAAATGCTGCTTTTACTGCCGCAATGAGTTGTGATTGAGCGCACGCCCTCCTCTGAAAACACAACGATTTCGCCGGGTTTAACGTCGCGAATAAAATCTGCGCAGACGGTATCGAGCGCGCAGGATTCGCTGCTGACGCAGTAAGCGCCGTCCGCGGTTCTGCCTATGCAAAGCGGGCGGAAGCCGTTTGGGTCGCGAAAGGCAATCATCTTTGTTGCTGTCATAACCACACAGGAATATGCGCCCTTGATTTTCCGCATTGTTTTTTCAACCGCTTCCTCGGTGCTTTTGGAATTCAGGCGGTTTGAAACGATTGAATAGGCAATCGCTTCCGTGTCCGAAGTGCCGTGAAAAATCCCGCCCGAAAGTTCAAAGCCCCTGCGAATTTCGTCGGCATTAACAAGGTTTCCGTTATGCGCAAGCGCAAGATTGCCCTTGATATGACGGATAACAAGCGGCTGAATATTGTTGATATCCTTACCGCCCGTGGTGGAATAGCGCACGTGACCGAGCGCCATATTGCCCCTGCCGAGAGAGGCAAGCCTTTCGGCAGAAAACACGTCGGGCACGAGCCCACTGCCCTTAAAATGCGCAAAAACGCCGTCGTCATTAACGGCGATTCCGCAAGCCTCCTGCCCCCTGTGCTGCAGCGCATAGAGGGCAAGATAAACCGAGTTTGCAACAGATGCGGTTTTGTTTTCAAAAATACCGAACACACCGCATTCCTCGTGAAGTGAACTGAACATAGAATCTCCTAATTCGGTGTGTAAAGATTTGCGTAAGGTCTTGAGGTTACGGGCGTAAGCTTCTTAAACGGCTTGCTCATTACCGTTTTGTAATCCACGCCGAAATATCTGCAATAATGCTTAACATAATTATCAAGCTCTTTTTTATCCTCATCGGTAAGAGAGCTTATTTTTATGTTTGGTGCAAGGTTTTCTTTAGGGAACGTGCCCCTTACAAACATTTTGCCGCCGTGCATACCGCTTGCGCAGTGGGTGCCGAAAAGCTTTTCGCCCCTTTTCATATTCAGACCGAGAAGAACGATGGTTCCGCCCGACATATATTCGCCGAGGAACGAGCCCGCATTCTGCCCGATAACAAGCACGGGCTTCATACCGCGGAACTCCTTCATGTGAATTCCGCCGCGGCAGCAGACGTTATCGCGGATATAAATCTGCCCGTCACGCATTCCGTAGCCGAGCGCGTCGCCCGTGTGGCCGTGAACGATAATTTCGCCGCCGCCCATAGTGTTGCCCGTAGCGTCCTGACCGTTGCCGTAAAGCACGATTTTTCCGCCGTTGAGATAGCACGCAAGGTCGTTGCCCGCAGTGCCGTGAATTTCAATTGTTTTGCCCTTATCAAGCGCACAGCCTATATAGCGCTGCCCGTTGACGTCGTCAACAACAACCCTGTTTTTAGAAAGGAGCTTTGCCTTGATTTCTTCGTTAACCTCGGCGTAGGTGCGAAGTCCTGCAGTTATACTCATACCGTTTCTCCTTTCAGCTTCATTGACCTGACGCTTTTTTCAAATAAAAACAGCGACGGGGTTTCAAAAACATCTCCCTCAAGCGTGGAAATATCTGTTTTGTTTTCAATCAGGCTTGTGTAAATTCCCGCATTCTCGCTTGAATTAATCAGCACGAAGCCTACAAGGCGGTTGCCCTCAAAAATCAGGCGCTTATAGCTGTCGCCGCTTTGAATAACTTTGTCGCCGTACTGTTCGCCTGCGGCATTAATAAGCCCGCAGGTGCAGATACGCAGCCCGTAAAAATCAATGGCGTTTACGGAATACGTTCCGCCGAGCTTAATATCGCCGCCCGCCATATGTGAGCCTGCGGCAGTGCCCTGAAATACCGCGTTGGGATAAAGGGCAATAACCTTTTTGCTGCCGTCGAGCATATCAACGGAAACCGTGCAGTCACCCGCGGCGTAAATATCCTTATCGCTTGTCTGCATAGTTGCGGGGTCGGTTACAATTCCCCTGTTGACCTCAAGCCCTACGCTTTCGGCAAGAGAGGTTTCGGGTCGAACGCCGACGGCAAGAATAAGCATATCGCATTTAAGCTCTTTTCCGCTTTTAAGAATAACGGAGGTAATTCGGTTTCCTTTGCTTTCGGCTTCTGTAACCGTATCGCCGAGATGGAAGCGAATATGCCCGCTTTTCTCAACATATTTTTTCACGCCTACTGAAGCTTTTGCGTCAAGAATTGACGGAAGAATTCGCGGTGAAAGCTCAACAACATCAACGCTTTTACAGATTTTGGAAAGTCCCTCCGCGGCTTTCATACCGATAAGCCCCGCGCCGATAACAACGGCTTTTGTGTTGCCGTCAGCCTTTTCCTTTACCGCCTTCGTTGACGCTAAATCAAGAAAGGTGTAAGCGTTCGCCTTGCCGCTGACGTTCTTCATAGGCGGCACAAAGGGCTTTGAGCCCGTGCAGATACAAAGCTTATCGTACGGATAAGCCTTCCTGCCTGCCTTAACCGTTTTTGCCGCGCGGTCAATTGCCTTAACCTCTGCGCCCGTTACAATATTAATTCTGCTGCCCGCATAGTGCGAGGGCTTACGCAGATACATATCCTTTTCCTTAACTGCGCCCTTCAGATAATAGCTGATGCTCGGGCGGCTATAAGGAAGGTAATGCTCCTTTGATAAAACTGTAATCTCGCCGTTTTTATCCTCTTTTCTGATTTGCTCTGCGCAGGCAAGTCCTGCGGCGGAGGCGCCGATAATAACGTATTTCATTATTTTCCACCTCCCAAATCAACATAAACAAGCGCTCTGTTAGGACAGTTCTTAACGCAGGCAGGCTCATCCTCGCCCTGACACAAATCGCATTTAACGGCAAACTTGCCCGTTTTGATACAGCCGAACGGGCAGACTGCAAGGCAGGTCATACAGCCGATGCACTTCTGCTCGTTAACGGAAACGATGCCCGTTTTTTCATCCTTTGTCATAGCGACCGTAATACACGCCTGAACGCATTTTGGGTTATCGCAATGACGGCAGTTCACTGCTGCTGAAAGCATATTATCCCCATAAACCGTCACCCTTGAAACTGGCGCGGGTTCTTCATATTTATTTGCCTTAAGCACGTCCTTTGACTGCGAATGAGCGGTTTTGCAGTAAACCTCGCAGAGACGGCAGTTAAGGCAAAGTTCTTCTTTTGCATAAACTTTTTTCATAACTTTACCTCCTACTCTCCAGCGTGTTTAATGCCTAATATTTCAAGCTCTTTTTCGCTTAAACCGATACCGCGCAGCATCATTCTGTTTCCGCGAAGCGAGTCAACCGAGTTAATGCCCATACCGCCCATAATCTCTTTAATTTCGTGGTTCCAGGCGTTAATCAGGTTTTCAACTCTTTCGTGCATAATATCGGGGTTAAGCCTTTTTGTAAGCTCAGGGCGCTGCGTTGCAATGCCCCAGTTGCATTTACCCGTGTTACAGGTCTGGCACATATGGCAGCCCATTGCAATCAGCGGAGCGGAAGCGCAATAGCAGGCGTCCGCACCGAGTGCAATTGCCTTAACTATATCCGCAGAGCACCTGAACGAGCCCGCCGCAATAAGTGAAATCTGCGAGCGGATACCCTCGTCGCGCAGTCTTTGGTCCGCCGCCGCAAGCGCAAGCTCAATCGGAATGCCCACGTTATCTCTGATTCTTGTGGGCGCTGCGCCCGTGCCGCCGCGGAAGCCGTCAATGGCAATAATGTCCGCGCCCGCTCTTGCGCAGCCCGAGGCAATCGCCGCAACGTTGTGAACCGCCGCAATTTTAACGGAAACGGGCTTTTCATTATTCGTTGCCTGCTTGATAGACCATATAAGCTGGCGCAAATCCTCAATGGAGTAAATATCGTGGTGGGGCGCAGGCGAAATAGCGTCACTGCCCTCGGGTATCATACGGGCATTTGAAACCTCAACGTTAACCTTTTCGCCCGGGAGATGACCGCCGATACCCGGCTTTGCGCCCTGACCGATTTTGATTTCAACAAATTTTGAATTATTAAGGTAATCCTTATGCACGCCGAAACGCCCCGAAGCAACCTGAACAATTGCGCAGTCGGTATAGTCCTCCAAATCAGGATGCAGACCGCCCTCGCCCGTGTTGAACAGCGTGCCGAGGTTTTTCGCCGCCATTGCAAGCGATTTCTGCGCATTAAGGCTGATTGAGCCGAAGCTCATTGCCGAGAACATAATCGGTGTTTCAATAATTACCTGCGGGGGCATTTCAACGGTTGATTTACCCTTTTTTTCAACGGTAATTTTTTCGGGCTTTCTGCCCAGAATTGTTCTGATTTCCATAGGCTCACGCAGAGGGTCGATAGACGGGTTTGTAACCTGCGAAGCGTTTAAAAGAATTTTATCCCAGTAAATCGGATAGGGCTTGGGGTTGCCCATACCCGAAAGCAGTGTGCCGCCCGTTGCTGCCTGACGGCAGATTTCCTGCTGATACTGAGGGGCCCAGTTTGCGTTATCCCTGTAATCGCAAACGTATTTTTCTATTCTGAGCGCGCCTGTCGGGCATAAGTCAACGCAGCGGTGGCAGGCAACGCAGTTTTGTGAATTTACAAGCGCGGTTTTGCCGTCGTCCGAAAAATAGTGGCACTCGTTTGAGCACTGGCGAACGCAGCAGCCACAGTTGATACACAGCTCTTTATCTCTGATTACCGTAAATCTTCGGGGGATATAATTAATCATCTTATCTATCCTCCTTATCATCTATTTCAAGCGGGACGAACACGGGGTCCGCGCCGCTGACCGACCATACTTTATCAGGCTCGGGGCAGATAATTCTGATAGCGCTTTCCTCGCTTGCAAAATAGGCTCTGTCGCCCTTGGTTGCCGCCGTGAGGGAGCGCAGTTTCAATCTGTCGTTAATCGCGAGGAGTCCCTTGCTTGACCCGAGAATAACGGAGAAAGGTCCGTTAACAAGCGCGCCGCTGTAAATCGCGCGCAGGTTGGTGAAATACTCTTTTCTTTCGGGGTCCATCCTGTCAATTTCATCCCATTCGGGAGCGGTTAAAACGTCAGCCGCAACATTTGCGGGTAAGCCGTGATGGCGGATAAGATGGTCAAACAGATATGTAATAACCTCGGTATCCGTCTGCATTGTGCATTTGTAGCCGAACTGCTCAATATATCTTCTGTTAGCGTCGTAGCTTGAAATTTCGCCGTTATGAACAATTGACCAGTCAAGCACGTTAAACGGGTGCGCGCCGCCCCACCAACCCGGTGTGTTGGTAGGAAATCTTCCGTGCGCCGTCCATAGATAGGCGTCGTACTTATCAAGCATATAAAACTCGCCGACATCCTCGGGATAGCCCACCGCCTTAAAACAGCCCATAT
>CADBUK010000196.1 GCA_902797915.1 Oscillospiraceae bacterium | reverse complement strand
GTTGCAAAGCATTACCTGAGTGCCGATGGCTTCTAAATCCTCAGAGGCAAGCCCGCCCTTGATTGCGGCAGCGGTTGCAACGTTCATAAATGCGGGGGTCTGCACCGTACCGTGAACAGTTTCAAACACTGCGCGCCTTGCGTTTCCTTCTTTTTTTATAACGGTAAATTTCATATTAATTACTATAGCCTTTCAGGCAACAAATAGTTCATTAAAAATCACTAAACACCCTGCGTTGCCTGAACAGGCGTGATGGTAATTACAGCCATCTCAAAATTATGACATAGGCAAATTTTGAGGGCAATATAATCGAGATTAGTGTGATTTTTCACACTAATCCTCAATCAGCATACTGTCGCCAAAGCTGAAAAACCGATATTTTTCGGCAACGGCAGTATTGTAAGCGTTCATTATATTGTCAAAGCCCGCAAAGGCGGATACAAGCATTATAAGCGTGCTTTCGGGTAAATGGAAGTTGGTTATAAGCGCGTCAATGCACTTGAATTCATAACCGGGATAAATAAAAATTGAGGTATTGTCCTCATCCTCCTGAATTTTGCCGTACTTTGTAGCAACCGATTCAAGCGTTCTGCAGGAGGTAGTTCCAACGCATATAACACGTTTGCCGTTTTCCTTGGTTTTATTGATTAATTCCGCGGTTTTCTTCGGCAAAACGTAATGCTCCGTGTGCATTTTATGCTTGGTAACGTCGTCAACCTTAACGGGTCTGAACGTGCCGAGCCCGACGTGTAACGTAACATAGCCTATATTAATGCCCATTGCTTTGATTTCATCAAGCATTTCGGGCGTAAAATGAAGCCCCGCAGTAGGTGCGGCAGCGGAGCCGAGCTCTTTGCTGTAAACCGTCTGATAACGCTCTTTGTCCTTCAGCTTTTCTTTGATATACGGCGGCAGCGGCATTGCGCCGATTTCGTCAAGCACGGCAAAAATATTGCCGTCGCAGGTAAACTTAACAAATCTGTTGCCGTCTTCCTCGTTGATATCAACAATTTCGCCGAGCAATTTACCTTCGCCAAAATCAAATTTTGTGCCGATTTTTGCTCTTTTTCCGGGCTTGCAGAGACATTCCCAAATATCGTTTTCCTTTTGAGCTACAAGCAGAAATTCTACCACGGCGCCCGTGTCCTTTTTTACGCCGAAAATTCTTGCGGGGATAACCCTTGTGTCATTGAGAATAAGGCAGTCGCCCTCATTGAGATAATCGGGAAGCTGCTTGAAAATTTTATGCTCAATTGAGCCGTTATTTTTGTGCAAAACCATCAATCTTGAAGCGTTTCTCGGCTCAATAGGCGTCTGCGCAATAAGATTTTCAGGTAATTCATAAAAAAAATCAGATGTTTTCATAAAGTCTCCATAATTTATGTTTGACATATATATATATTAAGTGATATTATATTGATTTAGAGTAGTAGGAAACCTGACAAATAATTGCCGTTTTCTATTATATTGTATTATATCTTAATTTACAAGATATTTTTTAGGAGGATTTATGAAACAGCAGTATAATGTTGGCGTGGTCGGCGCAACGGGTATGGTTGGCCAGCGTTTTATCACTTTATTAAGCAATCACCCGTGGTTTAATATTACCTGCCTTGCGGCATCTTCAAGGTCTGCAGGAAAAAAATATCCTGAGGCTGTCGGCAAGAAATGGTGTATGGATGTTGAAATCCCCGATAAAGTTAAAGATATTGTTGTTATGGACGCAACTGCGGATATTGATAAAATTACAAAGCTTGTTGATTTTGTATTTTGCGCAGTTGATATGAAAAAGGACGAAATCAAAGCACTTGAGGAAGAATACGCAAAGCACGAATGCCCCGTTGTTTCAAACAACAGCGCTCATCGCTTTACTCCCGACGTTCCTATGGTTGTGCCCGAGCTTAATCCCGAGCATATTGAGATTATCCCTGCTCAGCGCAAAAGGCTCGGTACAAAGAGAGGCTTTGTTGCGGTAAAATCAAACTGCTCGCTTCAGTCCTACGTTCCCGCCCTCTTCCCTCTCCATAAGGATTACGGCGTAAAGGACGTTTTGGTTTGCACATATCAGGCTATCAGCGGCGCGGGCAAAACTTTTGAAACCTGGCCCGAGATGATTGACAACGTAATTCCCTTCATCGGCGGCGAGGAAGAAAAGAGCGAAAAAGAGCCGTTAAAGCTCTGGGGCAAGATTGAAGGCGACGAAATCAAACTTGCCGATAAACCGAATTTCACTGCACAGTGTATTCGAGTTCCCGTTTCTAACGGACATCTCGGCGCAGTATTTGTAAATTTTGACAAGAAGCCTGCCAAGGAAGATATGATTGAAATCTGGAAGAACTTTAAGGGCAGAGCTCAGGAGCTTGAACTCCCCTCAGCTCCCAAGCAGTTTCTTAACTACTTTGAAGAGGATAACAGACCTCAGATTAAGTCGGAAAGAATGCTTGAAAACGGTATGGCAATTTCAATCGGCAGACTTCGTGAGGATACTCAGTATCAGTACAAATTTGTTTGCCTTTCACATAACACGTTAAGAGGTGCAGCGGGCGGCGGCGTACTGCTTGCCGAACTTCTTTGCGCAGAAGGCTATATGGACTAACAGTAACAAACTAATTTTGAGGAGTAATTTATTATGAAAGAACCTATTTTTACCGGTGCAGGCGTTGCCATTATTACACCTATGAAGGAAGACGGCTCAATCAATTATCCCGAGTTTGAAAAATTTATTGATTTTCAGATTGAAAACGGTACGGACTCCATCGTTATCTGCGGCACAACAGGCGAAAGCTCTACGCTTACAATGGAAGAACATTCCGAGTGCATCAGATGGTGCATTAAGTACGTTAACGGCAGAGTTCCCGTTATTGCAGGTACGGGCTCAAACGATACCGCTACTGCTATCGAGCTTTCAAAAGAGGCTTGCGCAGACGGTGCGGACGCTCTTTTGCTTGTAACGCCTTATTATAATAAAACAAGCCAAAGAGGTCTTATCGCTCACTACACTGCTATTCACGACGCTACAGATAAGC
>CADBUK010000195.1 GCA_902797915.1 Oscillospiraceae bacterium | reverse complement strand
TTGATATTTCTCTCAATTCCGTTTCAAAGTATAGGGCAAGGTGCCTCGGCAGCTTGAAGGATTATTATAACAGTAAAGGCGAGGTTCCGCCGCTTCTTGCTTTCGGACTTGCCGCGCTGATTACTTTCTATAACGGCAGATTTGACGGAGAAGTTTTTGTCGGCACACGCGAAAACGGCGACGAATATTTGATTAGGGATAACGCGGATGTACTCAATGCGTTTTCCGCCGCATATAAAACAGACAATACAGTTATCGAGATATTAAAAAATACGGATTTCTGGGGCGAGGACTTAACCGAAATTAACGGCTTTGCTGATAAGGTTAATTCGTATTTTAACGGAATAAGACAGCTTGGCGTAAAAGCTCAGCTTAAAAAGGTAATTGAAGATGAGTATGCTTTTTAAAATTAACAGGTATGACAATTGCGCAGTTGCTCTTTGCGAGCTGAAAAAAGGCAGCGTTATTGACGGTATTGAGCTTCTTGACGATATTCCTTTCGGGCACAAGGTTGCGCTTACTGATATTATTCAGGGAGAACAGGTAATAAAGTACGGCAATCCTATCGGTGCGGCAAGTTGCGATATTCCTGTCGGCTCGCATATTCATTCCCATAATCTCAAAACTTTGCTCAGTGAGGGTAAAGAGTATTCATTTTTAGGAGCCGATATGGTTTACAGCCCTGAAAAATCGGATATTACTTTTATGGGCTTTGAACGCGAAAACGGCGACGTCGGTATTCGTAACGACCTTTGGATAATACCGACTGTCGGCTGTGTTAATAACCTCTGCCGCCGATTAGAAGCAGCGGCTGATAAACTGATTTGCGGCAGTATTACCTCCGTTAAGGCGCTTACTCATCCTTACGGCTGCTCACAAATGGGCGATGATTGCGAAAATACGCAAAAGGCTCTTGCCGCTCTTGCAAATCATTCTAACGCGGGCGCAGTGCTTATAGTTTCTCTCGGCTGCGAGAATAATAATCTCAGCGAGTTCAAGCCTTTTTTAAAGGATATTAATGATAATCGAATTAAATTTCTTGTTGCGCAGGACGAAGAGGACGAGTTTGAAGCGGGCATTGATTTAATTAAGCAGTTAATAGCTTACGCATCAGCATTTGAAAGAAAACCGATAAACGTCAGCCGACTTAAAATAGGACTTAAATGCGGAGGTTCAGACGCTTTTTCGGGGATAACCGCCAACCCTCTTTGCGGAACCTTTGTTGACCGCTTAACAAGCGTGGGCGGCTGCGCGGTTTTGACCGAGGTTCCCGAAATGTTCGGCGCCGAGCATTTGCTTATGAAGCGAAGCGCTGACAGAGCGGTGTTTGATAAAACCGTAAATCTTGTTAATTCTTATAAAGATTATTTTATCAGCCATAATCAGACCGTCTATGAAAATCCCTCTCCGGGCAACAAAGCGGGCGGAATAACAACCCTTGAGGAAAAGAGTCTCGGCTGTATCCAAAAGGGCGGCAGCGCTGTAGTTACCGACGTTCTCGGTTATGCGGAAGGTTGTAAAACAAACGGGCTTTCGCTTTTATACGGCCCCGGTAACGATATAGTTTCAACAACAAATCTTGCCGCTGCGGGAGTGCATATTATTCTCTTTACAACGGGCAGGGGAACGCCGCTCGGCGCGCCTGTGCCGACCGTTAAGATTGCCACTAATTCTCAGCTTGCAAATAAAAAGCAGGGATGGATTGACTTTAACGCGGGCGTGCTGCTTGAGGGCGCTGATTTTAAGTCCGTAACCGATAAGCTTTTTGATTACGTTCTCAGCGTAGCTTCGGGCGAAAAAACAAAGAACGAAACGCTCGGTAATTATGAGCTTGCAATTTTCAAAAACGGAGTAACGATGTAATTCGGCTTGACAAATATTCGGTTATTTGTTAATATATTTTCAATATTGAACGGCATTGATGAAGAGGAGTATTTTTCCCTCTGCCTCAAAGAGAGCGGCTGGCTGGTGTAAAGCCGCAGGTAAGGAAAAAGAAGGTAGCTTCAGAGCCCGTCGGGTGAGAAATCCGAATTAGCCCGACGCGTTTTCCGCGTTAAGGATTTGAGTGGCAGTTTATAACTGCAATTTGAGTGGTACCACGGATTTTATTCCGCCTCATATTGAGGCGGATTTTTTTATTTATAGGAGATGAAAAAATGGCAAAAGAACTTGCAAAGCAGTATAACCCTGCGGATGTTGAGGACCGCACTTATAAGTTTTGGTGTGATAACAAGTATTTTCACGCAGAGGTTAATCCTGAAAAGAAGCCTTACACAATTGTAATTCCGCCGCCGAACATCACGGGGCAGCTTCATATGGGGCATGCGCTTGACAACACGCTTCAGGATATTTTAATCCGCTGGCGCAGAATGCAGGGCTATGAGGCTCTCTGGCTTCCCGGCACTGACCACGCTTCAATTGCTACTGAGGCAAAAATCGTTGAGGCAATGCGCAAAGAGGGTATTACAAAAGAGGATATCGGCAGAGACGGTTTCCTTGAACGCGCTTGGGCTTGGAAGGAACAGTACGGCTCACGCATAATTGAACAGCTTAAAAAGATGGGCTCTTCCTGCGACTGGGACAGAGAGCGCTTTACTCTTGACGAGGGTTGCTCAAAAGCGGTTAACGAGGTTTTTGTTAATCTTTATAACAAGGGCTTAATCTATCAGGGCAAGAGAATGGTTAACTGGTGCCCCCATTGCTGCACCACTATTTCCGACGCCGAGGTTGAGTATGAGGACCAGGCAGGTCATTTCTGGCATCTGCGTTATCCGTTCAAGGATGGCAGCGGCTATCTTGAGCTTGCTACCACCCGTCCTGAAACAATGCTTGGCGATACAGCTGTTGCCGTAAACCCGAATGATGAAAGATATAAAGACCTTGTAGGAAAAACCTTAATTCTGCCCATCGTTCACCGTGAAATCCCCGTTGTTGCCGATGAATATGTTGACGTAGAATTCGGAACGGGCGTTGTAAAAATTACGCCTGCTCACGACCCGAACGACTATGAGGTAGGTCTTCGCCATAACCTTGAGATAATTGACGTTATGACTGACGACGGCCATATTGCTGAGGGCTGGGGCAAATACAGCGGTATGGACAGATATGAGTGCCGCAAGGAAATCGTTAAGGATTTAGAGGCTGAGGGCGCTCTTATTAAGGTTGAGGATTATAACCATAACGTAGGTACCTGCTATCGCTGCCATAATTCAATTGAACCAAGACTTTCAAAGCAGTGGTTTGTTAAAATGGGACCGCTTGCCGAGCCTGCAATTGATGTTGTTAAGGAAGGTAAGGTTAAGTTCGTTCCCGAGCGTTTTGATAAGATTTATTATCACTGGATGGAAAATATCAAGGACTGGTGCATTTCACGTCAGCTTTGGTGGGGACACAGAATTCCCGCTTACTACTGCGAGGATTGCGGCGAGGTTATTGTTTCCAAAGAGACTGTAACCGTTTGCCCCAAGTGCGGCAAAGCACATATTCATCAGGACCCTGACACTCTTGACACTTGGTTTTCTTCGGCTCTTTGGCCGTTCAGCACTATGGGCTGGCCCGAAAACACGGAGGAACTTAAATATTTCTATCCCACAAATACCCTTGTTACAGGCTATGATATTATTTTCTTCTGGGTTGCCAGAATGATTTTCTCTGCGGTTGAGCATACAAATAACGTTCCGTTTGACACCGTTCTTATTCACGGCCTTGTTCGTGACGCGCAGGGCAGAAAGATGAGTAAGTCACTCGGTAACGGTATTGACCCGCTTCTTGTTATTGATGAGTACGGCGCAGACGCGCTTCGCTTTACTCTTGCAACGGGTAACTCGCCCGGTAACGATATGCGTTTTTCGGACGATAAGGTTAAGGCTTCGCGTAACTTTGCAAATAAGCTTTGGAATGCGGCGCGCTTTGTTCTTATGTACCTCGGCGATGACTTTGATTATCAGGGACTTCCCGCCGACCTTGCTATTGAGGATAAGTGGATAATCTCAAAGGCTAATACTCTTGCTAAAGAGGTTACCGAAAATCTTGAAAAGTTTGAACTCGGTATTGCAATTCAAAAGCTTTATGATTTTATTTGGGACGTTTTCTGCGACTGGTATATTGAGATATCAAAAATCAGGCTTCAGGGCGATGACGCAAAAGCGGCCGATAATGCAAAAGCCGTTTTGGTTTACGTTCTGACCGATATTCTGAAATTGCTCCATCCGTTTATGCCTTTCATAACCGAGGAGATTTATCAGGCAATCCCGCATAGCGACGAGGCTATAATGATTTCAAAGTGGCCCGAGTATGACGAAACGCTTAATTTCGCTTCCGATGAGGCTGAGTTTGAACGTCTTATGACAGCTATCCGCGCAATCAGAAACCGCAGGGCTGAAATGAACAAAAAAAAAAAAAAAAAGGCGAAGGTTTATGTTGAAACAGAGTTTACTGAAACCTTTGAGATGGGCGCTCAGTTTATTATCAGGCTTGCATCTGCCAATGATGTTGAAATAAACACAGGTTTTGACGAGCTCGGCAATACCGTTGCAATCATTACTGACGACGCAAAAATTTATATTCCTCTCGGCGAGCTGATTGATTTTGAGGCTGAGGAAAAACGCCTTAACAAAGAGCTTGACGCGGCGCAGGATAAGCTTGATTTCATTATGAAAAAGCTTAACAACCCCGGTTTCGTTAACAAAGCGCCTGAAAAGGTTGTTGCACAGAACCGCGAGGACGCCGCAAAGCTTGAGGAAAAGATTGCAAATATTAAAAACTCAATTGCAAATCTCGGTAAATAAAATGATTTATTCTGAAGCATTGAACTTCATATTAAAAAAACAGAGCCTCGGCATTAAGCCGGGGCTTGCTCGCGTAAAAAAACTGCTTGCTGATATGGGCAACCCGCAGGACAAAATCAAAGTAATTCATATTGCGGGAACTAACGGCAAGGGCACGGTTGCAAAAACTATTGCCGACGCACTGCAAAATAACGGGTTTAAAACGGGCTTGTTTTTATCGCCTTGGGTTGTTGATTACAGGGAACAAATACAAATAAACGGAGATTATATTTCCGAGGATGATTTTGCAAGTTACGTTGAAGAATACTCTGAAAACGACTGTACGGAATTTGAAATGCTAACCGCAATTATGTATAAATATTTTGCCGATTGCTCTGTTGATTATGCAGTGGTGGAATGCGGAATGGGCGGCGCAGGGGACGCAACCAACGTAGAAAAGGAAAACCTTGCGGTAATTACCTCAATTTCGCTTGACCACACGGACTTTCTCGGCTCAACAGTGGAAAAAATTGCCGAGGAAAAAAGCGGCATACTGCGCAAAAATTCAGCCTGCGTACTGTACCCCTGTAAAGACTTAAAACATATTTTTGAGCCCGAGTGTAAAAAACTGATTTGCGTTGAGGAACAGGGAAGCGTTTACGCAAATAATCTTGAAACAGTAAATGCCGTTCTTTCGGAAATCGGTGTTGATAAAATCGGCAGTCTTTCTCCGCTTCCTGCCCGTCAGGAAAGGATTAACGGCGTGTTGCTTGACGGCGGGCATAACTTTGAAGCCGCTAAAGCGCTTGCGCTACTGCTTAATAACGAAATTGCCGTAATCGGTATGATGGGCGATAAGCAGGTGGACGAATACCTTTCGGTTGTTGCTCCGAAATGCAGAAAGATTATTGCGGTAACTCCCGATAATCCGCGTGCTATGCCTGCCGAAGCGCTTGCCGAAATTGCAAAGAAATACTGTAAGGATGTTACGGCTTGTGGCAATCCTCGGGAAGCGGTAATCAGTAATTCAAACCTGACTTTAGTCTGCGGCTCATTTTATTTGATACGCGAAATAAGAAATTTGATTTAGCCTAAAATTCAACAAATTATTTTAATTAAGTCTGCTATATTCGTATGGCAGACTTTTATTGTTATGGAGTGTTTAAAGTGAATGTAACTATTGAATCAAGCGGCAATCTGATGATTGCATATCTAATCGGTGAGCTTGACCATCACTCAGCCGCTGATATTAGGGATAAGATTGATAACGCCGTTAGCTTTAAGAAGCCTAATCATTTAATTCTTGATTTTAAAAACGTCAGCTTTATGGATTCAAGCGGCATCGGGCTTGTTATGGGGCGTTTCAGGCTTATGCAAAACCATCACGGCAGCGTTGAAATTCGCAACGTTACAACGCAAACAAAAAAGATTATGGAACTTGCAGGGCTTGGAAGCATTGCAATAATCCGTGAATTAAAATAAAGGAGAAGAAAAATGGAAAATGAATTTAAGCTTACAATCACAGGTAAGAGTATTAACGAGAGTTTTGCGAGGGTTGTGGTTTCCGCTTTTGCAACACCGCTTGACCCTACGCTTGAAGAATTAGCGGACTTAAAAACGGCTGTATCTGAAGCGGTAACAAATTCAATCGTCCACGGTTACGGCGACAAATGCGGCAATATTTACATAAGCGGAAAAATTAAAGGCGATACAGTTAAAATTACCGTCAGGGACAAGGGCTGCGGAATTGAAAATGTTGAGCAGGCAAGGATGCCTCTGTTTACCACAGGCGGCGCAGACAGGGCGGGACTTGGCTTTACGGTAATGGAAAGCTTTTGCGATAAGCTTTCCGTTCGCTCAAAAGTCGGCGTCGGCACAACTGTTGTTCTTACTAAAAGAATTGCAGGCAAAGCAAAATGGTAAATCTTGATGATAAATTGAAGGTAGAGGCAAATCTGCCGCTTGTTCATTCAATTGCCGCCCGTTTTCGCGGCAGGGGCGTTGATTACGATGATTTATATCAGTCGGGCTGCGTGGGACTTATGAAGGCGTTCAGGAATTTTGATGAAAGCAGGGGCTATGCGTTTTCAACCTACGCCGTTCCCGTTATTATGGGCGAAATCCGCCAGCTTTTTCGTGACGGCGGCGCGGTAAAAATCAGCCGCTCCCTCCGTGATAAATCAATCAAAGCCTCCGCAGTAAGGGAGGCTTTTTTGAACAGGGAACAGCGAGAACCCACTATATCAGAGCTTGCCGAAATGCTCGGGTGCGATGTAAACGAG
>CADBUK010000194.1 GCA_902797915.1 Oscillospiraceae bacterium | reverse complement strand
TGAGCTTAACGAGGGCATTGACGAGTTTGCGCAGAAGTATATTTCAAAAAAGCTCTGCTCCTGGTGCGAGGAAAATAAAATCAACTACGAACTGAAAGTTTAGGGCAACGGTGAAAAATCCGCCGCTTTAAACAGTTGTTCGGATTATTAATCATAAAAAGAAGTGCACCCGCACTTCTTTTTGTTCTCATACTATTACTATATAATCATTTGCATTTTGGAGATTTGCTGTGAATTATTCTGACGAGGCAAAGTCAATAAAGCAGGCGCTTGAAGAAAACGGAATATATTCGGGTCTGACCTCGGGAATTTCAATGGAACCGTTAATCCATCATCAAAGGGATACGGTTATCATAGTTAAGCCTGAGGAAAGGCTTAAAAAGTATGATATACCCGTTTACATTCTGCCGAGCGGCAAGTATGTTATGCACAGGGTTGTGGAGGTTTTTGACGACCATTACACAATCGTCGGCGATAACTTGCTGAAAAGGGAATATGTTACCGACGATATGATTATCGGCAAGCTGGTTGCTTTTTATAAAAACGGCAAAAGGTATATTGACCTTGAAACAAACAAGGCATATAAGCTTTATTCAAAAATCTGGGTGGCGCTGCTGCCTTTAAGAGCTTTGTACTATTATCCGAACAGGTTCGTAAAGAGAGTTAAAAGAGTAATTGCAAGAGTATTCGGGAGAGGTTAGTTCCTTGGAAGAAAAACAGTTTAGAAATTTCGGTTTTAAAAAATCAGATTTAACCGCAATAAAATGGATGGTAAAAACAGGCAGGTCACAGCTTTATAAGATTGTGCTCATACTTGTTGCAAATGTTATCTGGGCAAGTCTTTCCGTCGTTTTTGCTAATTTTTCAAAGCATATTATTGACGGCGCCGTGGTGTATCACGACTTCAATTACGTTTTAAAATATGCGATTGCGCTTTTCTGTATAATTATGGCGCAGCTTTCCTGCAACCTTTTTTCAAACAGCTTTTCCGAGCGCTGCAAGGGCAGGCTTGAAATGACGTTCAAAAGGCATCTGCTTACGCAAATAATGAAGAAGGATTATTCCGCCGTTTCAGCCTACCATACGGGTGAGCTGCAAAACAGAATGTTTAACGATGTAACGGTTGTTACTGACGGTATGACAAATATTGTGCCTAACGTCGCGTTTTATATCGTTAAACTGCTCTGCGCGTTTGTTTACCTTGTAATTATTGACAAGGTGTTTGCGCTCGTATTTTTTATCGGCGGTATTATCGTGTTCTTCGTTCTGCGTATGTTCAGGGGTACGCTTAAAAAGCTGCATAAAAACGTTCAGGCAACCGAGGGTAAAACCCGCTCGTTTATTCAGGAATCTATTATTAATCTGCTTGTCGTCAAGGCTTTCGGCGTTGAGGATAAAATTGAGGCTGAAACCGATGAACTGCAGGAGATTAACTATAAAGCGCGTATGAAGCGTCGCTTT
The DNA here is from genome assembly GCA_902797915.1 of Oscillospiraceae bacterium. GTDB lineage: Bacteria > Bacillota > Clostridia > Oscillospirales > Acutalibacteraceae > Eubacterium_R. The sequence continues at coordinate 2,457 of CADBUK010000194.1, read as the reverse complement.
ATGGCAATCGCTTCTAACGCAGGCGTATCAACAACCTTTAACGCGGGCTACGTTTTTGCTCTCGCTTTCGGCGCGTTAAGGCTGCTTGACGGCAGTATGACCTACGGTACCGTAACCGCAATGCTTCAGCTTGTAAATCAGGTTCAGGGGCCGTTTGCAAGTCTCTCGTCCATTCTTCCAAAATTCTATAATATGATTGCCTCTGCGGAACGCCTTATGGAAATCTGCAGCCTTCCCGACGAGGAGGAGGCTAACGAAGCGGACATTGATGTTGAAAAAACATATTCTGCGCTTTCTGCAATCAATTTTGACAATATATCCTTCAGATATGACAGGGAAACTATTCTTGACAATACCTCTCTTTCAATCAAAAAAGGCGATTTTGTTGCCATTATGGGTATTTCGGGTATAGGCAAAAGCACGCTGTTAAAGCTTCTGCTCGGCGTATTTCAGGTGCAGAGCGGCGCAGTTGAGCTCAGGCTCGGTGCAGACAGGCTTGCCGTTGACTGTCATACAAGAAAGCTGTTTGCATACGTCCCGCAGGGCAATATGCTGCTTTCGGGCACAATCAGGGAAAACCTTACCTTTATTAACGACAACGTTACCGAGGAGGAGATTGAGGAGGCAATCCGCATTTCCTGCGCAAAGCAGTTTATTGACGAGCTTCCTCTCGGCGTTGAAACCGTTATCGGCGAAAAGGGAATGGGGCTTTCCGAGGGGCAGATTCAGCGCCTTGCAATTGCCCGTTCAATCCTTTCAAAATCTCCTGTTATTCTGCTTGATGAGGCAACCTCCGCGCTTGACGAGGAAACCGAAAAGCAGTTCTTAATGAATTTAAGGCAGATGAAAAATGTTACCTGCATTATCGTAAGCCACAAGAAAGCGGCGCTTGAAATATGCAATAAATGGGTGCGTATTGAAAACTCAAAAATTATCAGCGAGGATAAATAAATGCTTTTAACCGAGTTTGGCGAAAAACTGAATAGGAAAACGCCCCTTGCAGAATATCCGCGCCCGCAGTTTGTGCGCAGCAGTTTTTTTAACCTTAACGGTAAGTGGCGCTGCGAATTTACAAAAAACGGCGAAATTCCGTCCGTGTTTTCACAGGAAATTATCGTTCCGTTTTCTCCCGAAACCTTTCTTTCGGGCGTAAACAGGGTTCTTACTCCCGATGAATTCCTGCATTATGAAAAAAAGTTTACTCTGCCCGAAGGCTTTAATAAGGGCAGGGTGTTTATAAATTTCGGCGCCGTGGATCAGATTGCGGTTGTTTACCTTAACGGCGTTCAGGTCGGCAGGCACGTGGGCGGTTACACGCCGTTTACGTTTGAGCTTACCGATTACCTTGCAGACGGCGAAAATACGCTTAACGTCTGCGTTAAGGATTATTCGGATACCAAGGAGCATTCGCGCGGCAAGCAGCGTTTTAAGCGCGGCGGTATATGGTACAGCCCGCAAAGCGGTATCTGGCAAACCGTATGGCTTGAAAGCACGCCGAAGGAATTTCTTGAGCGCGTTAAAATTACGCCCGATTATGATAAGGAGCAGGTTTCGTTTGAGTTTTTCGGCACTGACGACGTTGTTACCTCCGTTTATGAGGACGGTCAGCTTGTTGCCGAAACGCGCGAAAGGGTAATCAAGCTGCCTGATTTCAAGCCGTGGTCGCCTGAAAGCCCCTTCCTTTACGACGTTGTTTTTACTTCCTGCGGCGAGCGCATTAAGTCCTATTTCGGTATGCGTAAATTTTCCGTCGGCGCTGATGAAAACGGCGTTCAGCGGCTGTTTCTCAACAATAAGCCGTATTTTCATAACGGGCTTCTTGACCAGGGCTATTATCCCGACGGCTTTCTGACTCCGCCCTCAAACGAGGCTATGGAGTTTGACATAAAAACCGTTAAACGCCTCGGCTACAATATGCTGCGCAAGCATATAAAGGTTGAGCCTTTGCTATGGTACCATTACTGCGACGTCAACGGCATAATCGTTTGGCAGGATATGGTTAACGGCGGCGGTCAGTACGGCGCTGAAATCAGCGTTCTGCCCTTTATAGGCATTAATCTTGACGATACTGATTATAAAACTTTCCGCCGCACCGACGCAGAGTGCAGAGCAAGTTATTACAAAGAGCTTGAAGAAATGCTTCAGGCGCTTTATAACTGTCCCTGTATTGCGCTTTGGGTTCCGTTTAACGAGGGCTGGGGGCAGTTTGACAGCGCAAAGGCGTATGAATTCATCAAGGCTTACGACCCGACCCGAACGGTTGATTCCGCTTCAGGCTGGCACGACAGGGGAGTTACGGACGTTGTTTCAAAGCATATCTATTTTACCCCTATTAAAGTCAAAGCGGGCGAAAAGCCCTATGTTCTTTCGGAGTTCGGCGGCTTTTCTCAGAGGGTTAAGGGGCACACCTTTAACGATAAGATGTTCGGCTATAAAATTTACGGTTCAAAGGAAAGC
>CADBUK010000193.1 GCA_902797915.1 Oscillospiraceae bacterium | reverse complement strand
GCGGTTAAAGCATCGCTGTATGCCTCAATACATTTGTAAATCATATAAAGCATAATAAGCGTTATTTCAAATGCGTTTCGCTGAAAAGCAGCTGAATAAATCAGGCACAAAACGAGTGCAAAAGAAACCGTTATTACCCTTGACAAAACATAATCGTTATCCGAATATTTGCTTTGGATATCAGACACCTGAAACGCCCTTAACCCGTAATTTGCAATCATTGCAAAGATGTTGCAAACGGACATAGCTAAAGAAAAATAACCTGCATCCTCAAATCCGCCCATGCGAACAAGCGCAACGGAAATTATCCATTGCGCGCCGAGATATATAAAATTGCCGACGTTGTAATAAACAACGTCTCCCGCGGTTTTTAAGTTTTTTTCTTTTCTTTTATTCAAAGCACTCTTCCCAATCATCAGGAGATTTGTATTTAAACGTATTGCCGTCGTTCAGGTCCGTCGGTGTGCAGCCATTCCATCTTTCATCGTTTGAAACGATTTCAATAGGGTTGCTTTTATCATAAATTATCAACGGGTCGTCCGCTCTCAGCTGATTAAGCGTTGGTATTTTGTCAATCTTTGCCCTCATCAGCTTTGCAATTACCAAGTCAGAAGCAAAGGAGTTTTCGCCAACAAGAAGAATTCCGACAGGTCTTGGCTCAGGCGCCATCGGTCCGTTGTGCTGGCCCGAAATAATCATATCGGCAACATTCAGAAAAGTGCGTTGCGGCTTGTCCTGAATAACGCCGTTTTTGTCAGCATATATTGCAATTTTGTTTAAATCAATGGTCGTTTTGCTGATTGTGTTATTGCCGTACCAGCTGCCGAAAGACGTTTTATCCTTTGTAAAGTGATTAATATAGAAATCAATTGCAAGGATTTCTGCCTGGCAAATTCTTGCTTTAAGATATTTTTCGTTATATACGTTTTCACAAAACGCATCGTGAAGCTTTGTTCTGGCTTCCTTTAATCTGCTCTTGCCGCAATACTCATCCCCGCCCTGTTCAGCACTGCCGATTGTATGATGCGGCAAATATTCCTTGCGGCAATTCATTCCCACAAGGTTTTTCAGGCAGGCCGTTATTCCTGCTTTTTTATGTGTTTTGGGTTTCGGAACGTTAATGATACAATCTGCTTTCAGAATATCCTGCGCAACGCAGTATTCCTGAACGTTTTCATTGTGGTGGCGAAGTAATTCTTCGGGGTTGTAATTGGTAATTCTTATTCTTTTTAATTCATCCTTGCCTATGCTTGCAAATTCGCTGTGCTTGTCCATATTTACGATTGTGTATTCCGCATCAGGATTAACCGTTTGATGCAAAACGCCGTAATCAGACCTGGAAATCACACCGCGAAAATCTTTTAGCTGTATATTAACGCCCTGCTTTTTATAATAATCAACAACGTCTTTATAACCGCTTTTTGTGATAAGCGTTTCAAAATCACATTCCTGTATGGGCGCATCGCCAACAATTATTTTGCCGTCCCCTTTAAGCGCAATAATAACATAATCAATTATCGCAGCCGCCACGGACGGATGCGTAAACACGCAATCGGTATCGTCGCTATGCCCTTTTCTGTAATTCTTATGCAAAACCAGATTGGGTTTAATTACAACCGTGTTTCCGGGTTTAACATATCTTTCCAAAGGGTTCCATTCGGTGGTGCCGATGTTTTCCTTATCCAACTCCAGGCTTATAAACGCATCTCTGAGCATTTTATAAACGTAGTTTTCTTTGTTGGTGTTTCCCGTAGCTTTAAAAGGCGATTCCGGATAAACGGAATCCGGCAAAAACGACAGCGGATAATTCAGAGCATTGTTATATTGAATTGCAATTTTATACATTATCGTTTCTCCTTGGCAACACCGTGTAATTCCCAAGCGTTACGCCCAGCTCCTCAGGTTCGTACTTTTCAAAGCCGCTGCCGTGATACAGTGTTAATTCGCCAAAATAAATTTTATCCTCAACTATATAAAAATCCACTCTGAGCTGAGGAAACCCTTTTGAAAGAACCCTTGCATAATCCAGCATTTCATTTAACACTGCCGGCTTTTCAATTTTGTGGCTTTTATCCGTAGGAAACTTTGAGGTTCCCTCAATATATTCCCAATCGGTTGTGTAAAGATTTCGCCTGTGGTTGATAAAGCGGTCATAATCCACCTGTATAATTTTAGGCTCTCCCGAAAAGCAAAACACCTTGTAATCCTTTAACTCGCAGCCCGATTCATCAACCATATATTTTTCGGCAATAATTCTTGGCTTAATATTCTTATACGCCCATTCTCTTCCGCAATAGTAATAATTTCTTTTCAGGCTTTTATTTATGATTTCTCTTGCCTCGTCAAAATTAAAACTGTTTTTATCTTTGCAAATAACAACTCCGCCGCTATCGTGGGTGCTTTTTATTACAAATTGGTTCGGAAGCTTTTCAAAGTCAATTTCTTCAAAGCTGTTCCAAACGCCGTATGTTTCAATAATGTGTTCCTTGCCTATTTTTTCGGCAACATATTTTTTTGCCTCTGCTTTATCCGCCATTGTTGCATACAGAGGGTTTCTGTCATACAGTTTAATCCACTGTATTTTTTCGTTATAGGTTACCGGATTTGAAAGCTTTAAAACCTTTTTGCAGCTGATTAAAAAGTGCAGTTTTAAAAACAATTTATCAGGTATTGCTTTAACTATCGGCAAAAAATAAATGTCCTGTTTAGTCATTTTTCACGGCCTCATTTTTGAAGTTGCTCGTTTTTCTTTTTGATTGTTGAATATGTGTATTTTGAAAAGACGTGCAGGAACAAGCCCTTGGGCAGGCACCTGTACATCAGCTTTTCAATTTTAAAAATTGCCGAGGTTTGAGCATGCTTTTTAACGTAATCCGCCCATTCGGATTTGCGGAGATAATAATCAAAAATATCATTATCAGGATGGCAGTTTCCTTTGTGCCACGGAAATTCTCCCAAAAACCTGTATGCGTGAATGATTTTCGGGTTCTGCCTTGCGTGCTCAATTTCAGCCTCGGTGTAATAGCCCTCTCTCGGATAGCATCTGAAAAACGCCTTGTCAGTATATTCTCTGTGCGCGGGCATAAAATTGTATTCGGGCGGCAGCAAAACGATGTCGTTTTTCAGCACCATATTAAACAAATCCTGGTCGGGATTAACAAATCTTGCACGGACGTTTTTAATATAGTCAATCAGCTTTTCCGAATAGTTCCTTTCCCTCCACGCAACAGTATCAATATACGTTACGCCCGCATTAAAATATATTTCGTCAGGCTTAAAGCCGAGCAGCTTTTTATATTTGCCGCCGAGGGTATCCTCAACAACCGCAACGCATTTACCCTGAAAATCAAAGTCTACCAGGTCGCTCAGGTCGCCCGGAACAATGGAATCCGAGTCAATGTACAAAAGCTTTTCGACATCTTC
>CADBUK010000192.1 GCA_902797915.1 Oscillospiraceae bacterium | reverse complement strand
CAAGATATGTTATGATTGACGCGCTTAACCCCGCGTGGACCGCTTCTGCACAGTGGTTTGAAAGAACGCTTGATGACAGTGCTAATAAACGCGTTTCCGTTGCGGAGGCGTTTTTGGCAACGGACGGTATCCTTGATTTGTATATCAACGTTACAAGCGGGCTTGTTGTTTACCCCAAGGTTATTGAGGCAAGGCTTATGAGCGAGCTTCCGTTTATGGCAACCGAAAATATTATGATGGACGCTGTTAAGAAGGGCGGAGACCGTCAGGAACTTCACGAAAAAATCCGCGTTCACTCAATGGCGGCAGGCGCAGTAGTTAAGGTTGAGGGCGGCAAAAACGATTTGATTGACCGTATTGCAGCCGACCCTGCGTTTATGATGACCAAGGAGGAAATCCTTGCCATTATGAAGCCTGAAAACTTTGTGGGCAGAGCGCCTCAGCAGACTGCGGATTTCCTTGCGGAAACCGTTAAGCCGATTTTGGACGCTAATAAGGATTTAATCGGCATTGATGTTGAAATTAATGTTTAACTTTTCTTTTTGAGAGGTTATTTGATATGTATACTATGTCAGTTTTAAATACGTTTTTGGATTTGTTTTCAAATTTCAAAAACATTGAGCTCGGCCAGGTTATAATGATTTTGGTCGGCGCGCTTCTTATTTTTCTTGCAATAAAAAAGGAAATGGAGCCGACCCTGCTTTTGCCTATGGGCTTCGGCACAATTCTTGTTAACCTGCCGATGTCGGGCGCAATCGGCCACGACGGCCCGATTACCGTTTTGTTTGACGCGGGTATTTCTAACGAGCTGTTTCCGCTTTTGTTGTTCATCGGCATCGGCGCAATGATTGATTTCGGCCCGCTTCTTAAAAATCCGTGGTTAATGCTTTTCGGCGCTGCGGCGCAGTTCGGCATTTTCCTTACCTTCTTTGTGGCGTCGTTCTTCTTTGAAACCAAGGACGCGGCTTCAATCGCAATCATTGGTGCGGCTGACGGCCCCACCTCAATCTTCGTTGCGCAGAAGCTCGGCTCGGAATATCTGGGCGCAATAATGGTTGCGGCGTATTCGTATATGGCGCTTGTGCCTATTATTCAGCCGCCCGTTATTAAGGCCTGCACCACTAAAAAGGAACGCCTTATCCGTATGAAATATAAAGCGGGCGAGGTTTCCAAAACCACAAAGATTTTGTTCCCGATTATTATTACAATCGTTGCAGGGCTTGTTGCTCCGCAGTCCGTTGCGCTTGTCGGCTTCCTTATGTTCGGCAATCTTATCCGCGAATGCGGCGTGCTTAACGCGCTTTCGGACACCGCGCAGAACGCCCTTGCAAATCTCATTACAATCCTTTTGGGTTTAACCGTTGCCTCAAGAATGTATTATGAGGATTTCCTTAAAATTGAAACCCTTATAATTCTCGGTCTCGGTCTTTTCGCTTTTGTTTTTGACACCGCAGGCGGCGTTTTCTTTGCAAAGCTTATTAACGTTTTCTTGCCCAGGGATAAGAAGATTAACCCGATGATAGGCGCTGCGGGTATTTCCGCATTTCCTATGAGCGGACGCGTTGTAAACCAGATGGGACTTAAAGAGGATAATCAGAATTTCCTTCTTATGCAGTCCATCAGCGTAAACGTTTCGGGTCAGATTGCTTCCGTTATCGCGGGCGGTCTGATGCTCACGCTTGCGCAGAATATTATAGGTTAAGGGGGATTGTGTTATGTTTAATATTATTGCTGCAATTCAGTTCTTTGCTTTAAACGTTATCCGTTTCCCGAACTCGTGGAAGGATACGCTTCCCGCAATGTTAATCGGAATGCTCGGCATTTTCATTGTAATCGGCGTAATAATCCTTTTTACCTATGCGCTAAACAAAGCCACAGCCTCCAAAAAGGACGATGAATAAACTGAAAATCGGGACGCTTTGCCGCCCCGATTTTTTTATGCTCTTTTGCGGTTTTCTATATCGAAAATCAAAACTGCGCTGCCGAGAATCATAAGTATTGAAAGTGCAGCGTTAACCGAGGTGGGCACAAAAACTCCGCCCGAGTAGTTTGAAAAAACCTCCTCTTTAATCGGGAACAGCAGCAGTAAGTCCTTACAGACGGCAAAGGATATTACGCCGTGGATTACACGCCAAAGCAAAAAATCGGCGTATTTCATTTTAAAGCCTTTGATTATCGGAAAAAGCTGCAGGTGTATGCAAAATCCCGAGAAGGACAGCAGTGCCGCAACCGCTTCGGGCGGGAGTGCTTTACCGTTTTGCGAAAGCCCGCTTGTTATTTCCGCAATCGGAAGCAGCACTTTCGGCAGGGTAATTATTCCTGCAACCGCGGAAAACAAAACTATGTATGCGCTCAGGTTAAGCACGGCTTTAACAGCGCTTTCAACCGCCTTGTTAAGCGCCTCTGCGGGCGGCAGTGAAAGGTAGGTTATTTCATTATCACTGCGCCTGTTCAGGAAAGCGGGGGAGAGCAGCATTATTACAATTGCACCCAGCGTTGTTGCCGCAAATAAAATCAGCCCGAGCCTTTTGCACTGCAAAATCCCCGTACCGAGCGCTGTTATAATAAACCCCGCGCCGCCGTTAACGTTAAAGCGCATCAGACAGCGTGCCTCGTTTTCGTCAATATCCCTGTTTTCAAAAAGCGTATTTGTCAGCACAGCACCCGTCGGGTACCCGCCTATAAGCCCAAACAGTATTGCCGCCCCCGCGCACCTCGGCAGGCGCAGCGCACGCGTCAGGGGAGATAGAATATTATCAATAATTCTCCCCGCGCCCGAAAAAATAACAAGGTTAAATATTATCAGCAGCGGCAGCAGGCTCGGGACTATTATGTTTCCCGCAAGGCTCATTCCGTTTTGCGCGCCTGCCTTTGCCTCTGCTGAAAACGCAATCAGCAGCCCCGCAAGTCCGAATGTGATTATCAGCAACAGGCTGTCTTTTTTTATCCTCATATTACCACCTAATATAATCATATAAATTATTGGTGATTTTATGAAGAAAAAAGCGTTTAAGGAACGCACGGATTTCCCGATTGAGTATTTTACGGGCGAGCCCCATCTTGAGCTTTTCGGCAACACACAGTGCGTTGTGGACGGGTTAAAAT
>CADBUK010000191.1 GCA_902797915.1 Oscillospiraceae bacterium | reverse complement strand
TTTCAAGCCTTTCGTTATGAAACGCCTTGTTGCTACGGGTGCCGCTTCCAACATTAAGTCCGCAAGGAAAAAGGTTGAGCGTGCGCAGGACCCTGCAGTATGGGATGCGCTTGAGGTTGTAATCAGAGACCATCCGGTTATGCTTAACCGTGCGCCCACGCTTCACCGTCTTGGTATTCAGGCGTTTGAGCCCGTGCTTGTTGAGGGTAGGGCTATCAAGCTTCATCCGCTTGCTTGTACAGCGTTTAACGCCGACTTCGACGGCGACCAGATGGCTGTTCACGTTCCGCTTTCCGTTGAGGCTCAGGCTGAGGCAAGAATGTTAATGCTTGCCGCAAACAACCTCTTAAAGCCGTCAGACGGTAAGCCCGTTGCCGTTCCCACTCAGGATATGGTTATCGGTTCTTACTATCTTACAATGATTAAAGAGGGCGAGGCAGGCCAGCCGAGATACTTTGCCGACGAGGCAAGGGAGCAGGAGCTTACCTTTGACGAGGTTAAGGAAAAGGTTGCAGGCGCTTACGACGATTCACAGATTCTTATGAACGACGTTGACGCCGCGCTTGAGAACGATTATTCAATATATAAGGTATATAATATATACAGGGATAAGGACGAAGCTATGATGGCTTATCAGGAGGGCTCGCTCGGTATGCACTCTCCTGCTAAAATCAGGGTTTCAAATGAGGACGGTACCCGCAGCGCCGTTATTACAACCACCGTGGGCAGAGTTATCTTTAACAATCCCATTCCTCAGGACCTTGGCTTTGTTGACCGCAGCATCCCCGAAAATGAATTTGAACAGGAAATCAGCTTCGTAGTTAAGAAGAAGCAGCTTGGCCAGATTGCTGACAAGCTCATTACCGTTCACGGCGTAACCGTTGCCTCTGTTGCTCTTGACGCAATCAAGGCTCAGGGTTACAAATATTCAACAATTTCGGGCACGACCGTTGCTGTATGCGACGCACTTATTCCCGACGCTAAAAAGCGTTATCTTGAAGAGGCTGAAAAGCAGGTTGATGAGATTACCGTTAACTATAACTACGGTCTTATCACAAACGACGAGCGTTCGGCAGCCGTTATCAAGGCTTGGGAGGACTGCACTGATAAGGTAACTAACGAGCTTACCTCTAACTTTGACGGAACTCACAACCCGATTCATATGATGGTTGATTCAGGCGCCCGCGGTAGTACCGCTCAGCTTCGTCAGCTTGCAGGTATGCGCGGACTTATCGCAAACACCGCAGGTAAAACAATTGAAATTCCTATTCGCGCTAACTACCGTGAAGGTCTGAATATTCTTGAATACTTCATTTCCTCCCGTGGTGCGCGTAAGGGTCTTGCAGATACGGCGCTCCGTACTGCTGACTCGGGTTACCTTACCCGCCGTCTTGTTGACGTTTCGCAGGACGTTATCATCCGTGATGACGATTGCGGCTGCAAGGAAGGCATTGTCGTTAAGGCAATTATGGACGGTAACCGTGAGCTTGAATCTCTCAGCGAACGTCTTGTGGGCCGCTTCCCGCTTTACGATGTTGTTCATCCCGAAACGGGCGAGGTTCTTGCAAAGACAAATAAGATGATGACCAAAGCGGTTGCCGATAAGATTTCGGCGGCAGGCATTACCGAGGTTAAAATCCGCTCGCTTATTACCTGTAAGTCACGCCACGGCGTATGCCGCAAGTGCTACGGCTCAAACCTTGCGTTCAACGAGCCCGTTCAGGTCGGCGAGGCAGTTGGTATCATTGCCGCACAGTCAATCGGTGAGCCCGGTACACAGCTTACAATGAGAACCTTCCACACCGGCGGTATCGCAGGCGGAGAGGATATTACTCAGGGTCTTCCCCGTGTTGAAGAGCTGTTTGAGGCAAGAAAGCCGAAGCAGTACGCAATCCTTTCCGAGATTGACGGCACGGTTCGCTTTGAGGAAATCAAAAAATCACAGCACGTTGTTGTTACAAACAGCGAAACCCTTGAGGAAAAGAAATATCTTATTCCTTACGGCTTCAGACTTCACGAGGAAATCGTTGAGGGCGCTCACGTTGTTAAGGGTCAGGAGCTTACTTACGGCTCAAAGAACCCGCACGATGTTCTTGCAATCCTCGGCGAAGAGGCGGTTTACAACTACCTTATCCGCGAGGTACAGTTTGCTTACAGAACTCAGGGTGTTGATATTAACGATAAGCACATTGAGGTTATCGTTCGTCAGATGCTTAAAAAGTGCACCGTTGACGACGCGGGCGACACTGATTTGGTATCGGGCACTATGGTTGACGTTTCCGAGGTTGACGAGGCTAACGAGGCTGTTGAAAAGAGAATGGCAGCAGGCGGTATTGAGCTCAGAAAGGCTACCTATATTCCGATTCTTATGGGTATTACAAAGGCTTCGCTTGCAACTGATTCCTTCCTGTCCGCAGCTTCCTTCCAGGAAACCACAAGAGTTCTTACAGACGCGGCAATTAAGGGCAAGAGCGACCCGCTTATCGGTCTGAAGGAAAACGTTATTATCGGTAAGCTTGTTCCCGCAGGTACGGGTATGGACGTTTTCCGCGAGGTTGACGCAATCCCCAGCTATTTTTCCGCAGAGGGCTCTGAGGAAATTTTAAATCTGGAACAATTGCAAAAATTGTTGACAAACAGTGTGTCTGAGTGATATAATTGATAATTGTGCAAGTGCGAAAATAAGCATTTTTCACAAACTTTTGATTATATTTTTGGTAAATTGCACAAGTGGCCCACCTGTGCTAAAGGATAATAAGCCTCAATTCTTGTCTTTTAGCACAATAACTGCGTTAAAATTTTTACGAAGGCGAAAGCCTTCCCAAAAATTTGTGCCTTGTTCTTGCACTAAAATCCTAAGAATGAGGTGCGCGGCAGTTTAAATCGTTTGATTTTATTCAGATTGGTGATTACAAAATCGAGTGCATACTTTCGTATTCAGGAGATTTTTAATCGCCAAGATGAGTGAAAGCAGACGATTTAAACCTTGTTATTCTTTAGTACAGGCGGGCTAATGGGGTAGGTTTTATACCTACCCCGAGATGTGCGTTTATATAATAGCTTTATTTAGTATAAAACTATTATATATGTGCACATTAAAAGCACATAAATATTACAGAAAGGAGATATAAACTATTGCCTACCTTTAATCAGTTAGTCAGAACAGGACGTAAGTCCCTCGACAAAAAGGCAAAAGCGCCTGCTCTTTTGAAGAGCCTCAACACTCAGAAGAACGTTATGAACGATAACTGTTCTCCTCAGAAGCGCGGTGTATGCACTGCAGTTAAAACCGCAACCCCGAAGAAGCCGAATTCAGCTCTTCGTAAGATTGCCCGTGTTCGTTTAACAAACGGCATGGAAGTTTCTGCTTACATCCCCGGTGTTGGCCACAACCTTCAGGAGCACTCTGTTGTTATGGTACGCGGCGGTCGTGTTAAGGACCTTCCCGGTGTACGTTACCATATCATCCGCGGCACACTTGATACTCAGGGTGTTAACGGAAGAATGCAGGGCCGTTCAAAGTACGGTGCTAAAAGGCCGAAGGCTGCCAAGAAATAAGCAGCAACAAATTCTTTTGGAAAAACAATAGTTTATACCTCATTTATATATAGCGGTATAGCCTACTTGTTGACTCCACGGGAAAAACTCGAGTACCTATGAACTCATTATTAATTATGAAGGAGGGAAGCGAAGATGCCAAGAAGAGGCCAAATCGCTAAGCGTGATGTTTTACCGGACCCGCTTTACAACTCAAAGCTTGTAACTCGTCTGATTAACAACATCATGTATGATGGAAAAAAAGGTGTCGCACAGCAGATTGTTTACGGTGCATTTGACATCATTAAAGAGAAAAC
>CADBUK010000190.1 GCA_902797915.1 Oscillospiraceae bacterium | reverse complement strand
CTGCATCGTTTTTCATCGCAATTAAACTGTGCAGGCAGGGAAAAATCAATAACACGCAGCGCAATATTATGATGTGCCTTGCCGTTTACATAGTGCTGATGTTCTATTTCACCGTGCTTGGCAGGTATTCCTGGAGCGTTTATCGTTATGATTTTGATGTCGCAGGAGCATACGGGCGGTTGTTTCAAAACTTCTCAGGCGAAGAACTCAAGCAATTCTTGATTAATTTACTTATGATTGTGCCGATCAGTTTTTTTACGCCTGTTCTGATTAATAAGCACAAATATATAAACACAATTCTTTTTTGCATAGTTTTGACCTTAACTATAGAATTTCTGCAGTTTTTTACACGCACGGGCACCTTTGAAACCGTGGATATAATTAATAACATTATCGGCGCAGTTCTCGGCATAGCCGCCTGCGCTGCCGTTCGAAAAATATATAAACAAGTGAGGGAAAAAGAATGAGCTACTCTTTTAAAAACAACGGAAAATTAAAGCTCCTGATTATCGTCGGCACAAGACCTGAAATTATCAGGCTTGCTGCAGTTATCAAGAAATGCCGCAGGTATTTTGACACGGTGCTTGCCCACACGGGGCAGAATTATGATTATAACCTCAACGGCGTTTTCTTCAAAGATTTGGACCTGGAAGAACCCGAGGTGTATATGAACGCCGTCGGTGCCGATCTCGGCGAAACGATGGGCAATATCATTGCTAAATCTTATCAGCTGATGGTTGAAATCAAGCCCGACGCCGTGCTTGTCCTTGGCGACACAAACAGTTGCCTTTCCGTAATCGGCGCAAAGAGGCTCCACATTCCGATTTTCCATATGGAAGCGGGCAATCGCTGCAAGGATGAGTGCCTGCCTGAAGAAACAAACCGCCGCATTGTCGATATCATAAGCGACGTTAATCTTGCGTATTCGGAGCACGCGCGCCGTTATCTTGCCGATTGCGGTCTGCCCAAAGAGCGCACCTACGTTACGGGTTCGCCTATGGCGGAGGTTTTGCATGAAAACCTTGCCGCAATTGATGCCTCGGATATTCATAAAAGACTCGGTCTTGAAAAGGGCAAATACATACTTCTTTCCGCTCACAGAGAGGAAAATATTGACACGGAAAAGAATTTTATCAGCCTCTTTACAGCAATTAATAAGATGGCTGAAAAATACGATATGCCGATTCTTTATTCCTGCCACCCACGCTCAAAAAAGCGTCTTGAGGCTTCGGGCTTCAAACTTGATGAGCGTGTAATTCAGCACGAGCCGCTCGGCTTCCTTGACTACAATTGCCTGCAGATGAACGCGTTTGCAGTGGTTTCGGACAGCGGTACGCTTCCTGAGGAAAGCAGCTTTTTCACAAGCGTCGGCAAGCCTTTCCCCGCGGTTTGTATAAGAACAAGCACGGAACGCCCCGAAGCACTTGACAAGGCGTGCTTTATCCTTGCGGGTATCGACGGCGACAGTCTGCTTCAGGCTGTTGACACCGCGGTTGAAATGAATAATAACGGCGATTTGGGCATCCCCGTGCCCGATTATACGGACGAAAACGTTTCCGATAAGGTCGTTAAAATTATCCAGAGCTACACTGGCGTAGTAAACAAAATGGTCTGGCGTAAATTCTGACCTGACAGAGGTTTATTTATGAACATATTAGTCACAGGCGCGAAGGGTATGGTTGGCACCGCCCTTGTTGAAAATTTAAAAAATATCAGGGACGGGAAAAACCGTACCCGCCCCGATATTAATATTGATGAAATTTTTTGCTTTGATATTGATAATACCGACGCGGAGCTGGACGGTTTTTGCAGCAAGGCGGATTTTGTTTTCAACCTTGCGGGAGTAAACCGCCCGAAGAATAATGATGAATTTATGAGCGGCAATTTCGGCTTTGCCGATAAGCTGCTCGGTCTCCTTAAAAAGCACGGCAACACTGCGCCGATTATGCTTTCATCCTCCATTCAGGCAACGCTTATCGGCAGATACGGCGAGTCGGATTACGGCAAAAGCAAGCTTGCAGGCGAGGAGCTGTTCTTTGATTATGAAAAGGAAACAGGCGCCTCGGTTTATGTTTACCGCTTCCCGAATCTGATGGGGCATTCCCGTCCGAATTATAACAGTGCGGTATCCACATTCTGTAACGCCGTTGCAAACGATTTGCCGTTCACGGTTAATGACCGCGCAATCGAGCTGGAGCTGCTGTATATTGACGACTTGGTTGAGGCGATGTTTGATTTGCTTGAGGGCAGGGGAGAACGCTGTGATTATGATGGGCTGAATCCCGTTCCGAGCGTTAACGGCAGATATTATTATGTGCCCAAAACCCATAAAGTAACCCTCGGCGAAATTGTTGATTTGCTTGAGTCGTTCAAGGCTCAGCCGCAAACGCTGGTAATGCCCGCAATTCCGGACGGCAGCTTTGCGAAAAAGCTTTACAGCCTTTATCTTTCCTATTTGCCTGAGGAAAAGGTTAAGTTCCCGCTCAAAATGAATGTTGACGACCGCGGCTCGTTTACCGAGCTTCTCAAAACCGCAGACCACGGCCAGTTCTCCGTAAACATCAGCAAACCCGGCATAACAAAAGGCCAGCATTGGCACAATTCCAAGTGGGAATTCTTCATCGTCGTTTCAGGCAGGGCGCTTATTCAGGAAAGAAATATTGTAACCGATGAAACGGTTGAATTTGAGGTCAGCGGCGACAAGATTGAAGCCGTGCATATGCTCCCGGGCTGGACTCATAATATCATCAATCTCAGTGATACCGATGATCTGGTAACGCTGATGTGGGCAAACGAGCAGTTCGACCCCAACCACCCGGACACCTTCTTTGAACCAGTGTAAAAAAAACTATTATTTTTAAAAAGGAGTTGACAAGATATATGGGGAATGAGACAATTTTAACAGACAGACAGACAGACAGACAGACAGACAGACAGACAGACAGACAGACAGGGT
>CADBUK010000189.1 GCA_902797915.1 Oscillospiraceae bacterium | reverse complement strand
GGTCTTATAATTTTTCCGCGTTTTACGGGTATTGCGCAAAGACCTTTAAGAGAGCTTCCCCTTGCAAGCCTGAAAAGCAGGGTTTCCGCATTGTCGGTTGCGTTATGGGCGGTTGCAATTTTATCACAGGGAATGGAATTGAAAAAGTCATAACGCCTTTTACGGCTGTACTCCTCAACTGAAAGCCCCTCCGCCTTAGCCTCGCTTACGGCGTCAATCTGCAAAATATGCAGCTTAATACCGTTCGTTTCGCAATACTGCTTGCAAAACTCCATATCGTTTAAGCTTTCAGCGCCTCTTATGCCGTGCTCTATATGAGCGGCTTCAAGGGTCAGGCTCATTTCATCCCTGACCGAAAGCAAGTACTCGGCAAGGAACACGGAATCCGCACCACCCGAAAGGGCTATCAACACCCTGTCGCCTTCCGAAATCAAATCATACTTTCTGACGGTTTGATTAATTTTATTCTTCATACTTCTTTTCAATACTTCTGAAACGCGTGAATTCCTTATCAAACGTCATCTCAATCGTGCCGACTGCGCCGTGACGGTTTTTGGCAACGATAAGCTCGGTAAGATTAGCGTCAATATCGTCCTGCTTGTCCTCGTCAACCTCTCCGCGATAATAATCCTCACGGTAAAGGAACATAACAATATCGGCGTCCTGTTCAATAGAACCTGACTCACGCAAGTCCGAAAGCTGAGGTCTGTGGCTCTTTCCCCTGCCCTCAGTTCCTCTTGAAAGCTGTGCGCAGCAAACAACGGGTATATTTAAATCCTTTGCAAGCATTTTAAGATTTCTTGTAATTTCGGAAACCTCCTGCACACGATTTTCCTTGCGTACGGCAGACTGAATAAGACCGAGATAGTCGATGATAATAATATCAACATTTTTAAGTCTGCGAACCTTTGACTTGATTTCGGGAACGGTTGTGCTTGACGAGTCGTCAAGATAAAGCTCCGTCTGCATAAATTCGCCCGTTGCGTTGCCGAGCCTTACCCATTCTTCCTTTGAAAGCTCGCCCGTGCGGAGCTTCTGGCTCGGAATGCCCGCTTTTGAAGCAAGCAATCTTTCCGCAAGCTGTTCCTTAGTCATCTCAAGGCTAAAGAACACGCACTTTTTGCCCGCGTTAACGGCAACGTTCTGCGCAAGGTTAAGCGCAAAGGAGGTTTTACCCATTGCAGGACGCGCGCCGATGAGAATAAAATCTGATTTGTTAAGACCCGTTATGTATTTATCAAGCATACCGAAGCCCGATGGAATTGCTTTATACTTATCTTTATCCTCGCCTGTAAGCTTATCGAGCCTGTCATAAACGCCGTTAACAATTACGTCAGACAGCTTACGGGGACCGTTAACGTCCTTACCCTGACGGATATCGTAAATACGCTGCTCGGCAGAATCAAGCAGAGTTGAAGCGTCTGCCTCCCCGCTTGAAGCCTGATTAATAATATCCTGTGAGGTCTGAATAAGCGTACGCAGGAAATACTGTTCCTCAACAATTTTAGCGTAGGTTTCAACATTAGCCGTTGAAGGCACGCTGTCCCTTAAAGTTATTAAGTATTCCCTGCCGCCCGAAAGGTCGTAATGCCCCTCTTTAACAAGGACATCCGCAATTACAACGGGGTCAATTTTAGCGCTTGAGCCCGTAAACATAGTCATCATCGAGCCGAAAATAACTCTGTGCTGCGGCAAATAGAAATACTCAGGTTTTACAATTGTTGCAACCTTTTCCATACAGTCGGAATCAACCAGAATACTGCCAAGCACGGCCTGCTCAGCCTGCAAGCTGTAAGGCAAAGGCGTTAATGTGTTATTTAATTCAGGCATTTTAATCACCTATCATTCTAATATTTTAAGCCTCTGTTACCTGAACAAAGATTTTTGCGCTGATGCCCTGATATACCTTAATCTCAGCCTCATAAGTACCGAACTGCTTAATATCCTCAACGCTGATTTTTCTTTTATCAACGTCAAGGTTTAAATCCTTTTTAATCTGCTCGGCAATATCTTTTGAGGTTACAGAGCCGAAAAGCTTACCGTTTGCACCCGCTCTTGCGTTAACCTTAAAGGTTTTGCCCTCGAGCTTAGCGGCGTCCGCCTCGGCAGCCTTAATTTCCTCTTGCTTATGGAATTTTTTTGCCTGCTCTTTATTATTAAAGTCGTTCATTGCGGAAGCGTTAGCCTCAATTGCAAGACCCTTCGGAAAAAGGAAATTTCTTGCATAGCCGTCAGAAGCGTTAACAAGCTCGCCCTTTTTGCCAAGTCCTTTAACATCCTGTTTAAGAATAACTTTCATTCTAATATCCTGCCTTTCCGCCCTATATCTCCATAATTATAGGCAATATCATCGGGCTGCGTTTTGTTTTTTCATACATCATACGCGATATTTCGTCGCGGAGATGTGTTTTTATAGTGTTCCAGTCATGATACTTTGTGCTGTAAGTATCATAAATAACCTTACTTGCAAGTCCTTTTGCGGCTTCAATAAGCTCTTCGTTTTCCCTTACGTAAACAAAGCCGCGGGAAACAATGTCGGGACCGCTTACAATCATTCCCGATTCGGAATCAATCGTGGCAACAATAATGATAATACCGTCTGCAGACAAATGCTTTCTGTCACTCAGCACGATATTGCCTACATCGCCGACGCCGATACCGTCAACGTAAACCTCGCCGCTTTCAACAGGCGCAAGCTCTTTAATGCCGCTTTCGGAAATTTCAATATGCCGTCCGATGTCGGCAACGTAAATATTTTTCTTTTCAATACCCATTGCCTGCGCAAGCGCGGCGTGTTTCTGCAGGTGCTTTTGTTCGCCGTGAACGGGAATAAAGAACTTAGGGTTAATAATACCCATCATAAGCTTGAGTTCTTCCTGACAGGCGTGGCCCGAAACGTGCACGTCGTACATATTCTCGTAAACCACTTCAACTCCGCGCTTCATAAGCTCATTAACAACGTTGCCCACCATTCTTTCATTACCGGGAATAGGCGTTGCAGATATAATTACATAATCGTTAGGTGAAGCGGTAACCTTTTTATGCTCGCCGTGGGCTATTTTAGTCAGCGCGCTCATCGGCTCGCCCTGAGAACCCGTAGTAATAATTACAAGCTTATCGTCGGGATACTCGTTAATGCTGTCAATGCTGATAAGAATATTACGCGGTACTTTAAGATAACCGAGCTCAGCCCCGACCTCAACAAGATTTTCAAGGCTTCTGCCCACAACGGCAACCTTGCGTTTCATCTGCTTTGCAACATCCATAATCTGCTGAATTCTGTGAATGTTTGAAGCAAAGGTTGCTACAACAATTCTCTTACAACCCGCCATCCTGAACAGATTAAGGAAGGAATCGCCGACCTTTTTTTCGCTCATAGTATAGCCGGGGCGTTCGGAGTTTGTAGAATCCTGCAAAAGTGCAAGCACGCCCTTTGTACCGTAGCTTGCAAATCTGGGTAAATCAATCATATCTCCGTCAACGGGAGTTGTGTCAATTTTAAAATCGCCCGTATGAATTACCGTGCCAGCAGGGCTTGTAATTGCAAGTCCCACCGAATCGGGAATCGAGTGATTAACGTGTATAAATTCAACCGTAAATGCACCGAGCTTAATTTTATCCTTAGGATTTATCTCATAAAGCTTTGCGCTTGCAAGCAGCTTGTGCTCCTCAAGTTTGCCCTTGATTAAACCGATTGTAAGCCTTGTGGCGTAAATCGGGATATTATGCTCTTTTAAAAGATACGGAATACCTCCGATATGGTCCTCATGTCCGTGTGTAACCACAAGACCCTTGATTTTATCAATATTTTTATCAATATAAGTAAAATCGGGGATAACAGAATCAACACCCAAAAGCTCTGTGCCGGGGAAAGCAAGTCCGCAATCAACGATAAACATATCGTCGCCGTACTCATAAACGGACATATTCTTGCCTATCTCATTCATACCGCCGAGAAAGGCAATGCGCACACACTCATCCTGCTTTTTCTGGGCAGGCTTTGCGCTTTTATTTACCTTTCGGTAGGTGTAATAGCGCTTTGAGGAATTCCGTTTTCCCGCAGCGCTCCTACCTTTAGGCGTATTTTGTTTTGCCATAAAAATAAAAAACTCCTTTATAAAATATTTTTTCCGATCAAAAAATGTTGAATATATAATATATTATTAAACAAATATTGTCAAGTAACGGAAAAGCATTAATTATTACAAGTACAAAAATTAACACGTCAATATTGATTATTACCAAAAACAATGCTAAAATATACCAAATAAAAATTATTTGGGAAAGATTTATGAAAAAAGTTGAAATTTACACTGACGGTGCCTGCAGCGGAAATCCAGGCAAGGGCGGCTGGGGCGCAGTTTTAGTTTACAAAGGTATTGAGAAAGAAATAAGCGGTGCCGAAGCGCAGACAACAAACAACAGAATGGAGCTAACCGCCGTTATTAAAGCGCTTGAGCTGCTGAACGAGCCCTGCGAGGTTTTGCTGACTACGGACTCAAAATATGTTTGCGACGCAATAAATCAGAAATGGGTTTACGGCTGGAGGAAAAACAGCTGGAAAAAAGCAGACAAAAAGCCTGCTCTTAACGTGGATTTATGGGAAAAGCTGCTTGAACTGCTTGAAAGGCACAGCGTTGAATTTGTTTGGGTTAAGGGACATAACGGACATCCCTATAACGAAAGGTGCGACAAGCTTGCGGTTGACGCATACAACGGTATATAAAATTAAGGTCGGAGCAATGCTCCGACCTTCTTTATTATTCGCTTTCAGCAGCCTGCGTTTCCTCGGCAGGAGCTTCCGTAACAGCTTCTGTTTCAGGTGCCGCCGTGGTTTCATACTGACTGATTAATCCGCTTGATATTATGTATTTTACTTCGTACTCAATATTATAATTTGAAAGAGTTGTAAGCACTTCCTCATTTAGAAACGTTGAGTCTGCGCTTTCGTCCTGAACGATGAATTTTGTTCCCGCGTCAAGATATTTGATTTCGGAAACCAAATCCTCAACGCCGTCAATTTCCGTTCCTTCAAAGAACAGATAACTGCCCTTAACGGTAATTATACCTGCAAATTTGTTTTCCTCAGGAGTATAATAAGCGGTCGATTCGGGCATAGTGGTAGTTTCTTCTTTACTCTTACCCACACCTTTGCCGAAATAGAGATATGCAGCCAAAGCAACGGCAACAACAAGAATTACCGCGATAATAACAGGAGCCTTGCTCTTTTTATTTTCCTTCTTAAAGCGATGGCGTTCAAGGGTTGCCGCCTCGGTTTCAATATGAGTTATATCAACATCAATGTCATTTGCGGTTTCCTGATACGACGCGTCCGTTTCCTTATGCACAACAAGCGGGCTTTGGAGCATTTTGTTTTCATTTAAATCATTATTCATTTAAACATCCTCTTTTCTTGTGTGAATACATTTTAACACATTAATCAATAATTTTCAATAAATATTGAATTTAATCGTCAATGTGGTATAATTAGAGCAACGGACAGGAGATGATTTAATGAAAATCTTAACATTCGACATAGGCGGAACAAACATAAAATACGCGCTGTGCAACGAAAAATTTGAAATATCGGAGGAACACTCAATTCCTACAAATGCTGAGCAGGGCGGTCAGGTAATTATCAACAGAATTATTGAGATTATCAAGACCTTTGACGGTCTTGACAGAGTTGCCATAAGCACTGCGGGGCAGGTTGACAACAAAAACGGAATTGTTGTTTTTTCAACTAACGATATTCCCTACTATACGGGAATGATGGTTAAAAAAATTGTGCAGAGCAAAACGGGAATTCCTACTTTTCTTGAAAACGACACTAATGCAGCCGCGCTCGGCGAACACAAATTCGGCGCCGCAAGGGGCGCAGAAAGCTTTGTTTACCTCAATTTCGGTACGGGAATCGGCGGTGCTATTTACATTAATAACGAATTATATACAGGCTCAAACTCCTGCGCAGGCGGCTTTGCCCACCTGATTACGCACGCGGGAGGCAGGCAGTGCACCTGCGGCGGCGAGGGCTGCTACAAGCAATACGCCTCTGCAAGAGCGCTTACTCAGGCGGTTGAAAAAGCAACGGGCAAAACGCTGAACGGTTTTGAGATTTTCGATAAAGAGAATTTTGAAAACCCTGAAATCCGCCACGTTATCGACATTTGGATTGACGAAATCATACTCGGGCTTAAAAGTATAATTTATACATTTAACCCAAGCCTGATTGTACTCGGCGGCGGTATTATGAGCGAGGATTATATTATTGAGCTGATTGACCGCAAAATCTATAAACAGCTTATGGAGAATTTCCGCAAGGTAAATATTGTTAATTCAAAGCTCGGTAATCAGGCTGCGCTTCTCGGCGTTGCATACGAGGCTTCTAATATTTAACAGAAAACGCAGTTGCTTTTGCAACTGCGTTTTTTATTTACTCAAAGTATTTAATTAAGTTATCAACGTTTAAGCATTCAGCAGTTTTCAGCAGCTTTTTATAGCGCTCCATATTGACGTCGCTGTGCTCGGTTTCCTTGCTCCAAAGATGAATAGTCCATGCATCGTTACCAAAAAACGCAGGAATAAGCACGCCGACCGCCGCCATTTTTACCTTTGACAGCACATCGCGGTCGTAAACCGCCTGCATAAAATACCTGAAAAGAAAATACATCGCAATATTTTCGCAGGGCTTTGAGTTTATTACCGACTTATCAAACTTAGCGGCGCTTACCTTTTCGGTCCATTCGTGGTTGATTAACTCAGGATTGCTGAAAACGTCAGTAAATTCAATCTGCTCAGTTCCCTCGTTATAATCGTCAATATCCGCCTGCAAAGCCTTTGCAAACCTAAGCAAATCCGCCATTCTTTCACACATCGAAGCTGATTTGTCAAGCACGGTTTCGTAAGCCCTTTTGCGTGAGGACAGCAAATTGAAATACAGCTCCGCATCAATATCGTTCAATGACGGCGGCTCTGAATTTATCTCCTGAACAAATGAAAAATCCTCCTGCAAATTCCACATAATATCGCTTGCCACGGGGCAGGAAAAGGATATTCCCAGCTCCCTCGTGCCGCCGAAATCATTGATAAAGCGCGGAAAGGTTCGGCAGGTATACGGAGTATGCTCCCCTCCGATTGCGATATGCATATCGCAAAGGTTTTCATCATTCAGAAACGGACAACGCTTCTTTTCGGCAAGACGGAAAATATCGTTGCCGAATTCGTCCTTTTCAAGCAAGCTGTCAATACGCTCTCTGAGATTACCCGAAAGCGATTTATAATATTTCAGGCTTTCAGCGTCAACATCAACCTCCCAGCCCTGACAGCAGGAGTCGGGACAGGCAGAGGCAATACATTTAAAATCCTTATAAAATTTAGGTGTTACAATTTTCATAGCCAAATCTCTTTATCATTTAATGGTAAAATATTAACATATTTAAAAGTTAATGGCAATATTTTTAATATTTCTATTGTAAAAGTTTTAAAAATTATATATAATTAATCCATCAAGTGAAAGGAGTTTCTTATGGAAAAATACTTGGTTTTATTAACATTTCTTGGCTCTGTAATCGCTTTACTCTTTGCACTGTTCACTGCAAAAAAGGTGCTTAAAGCTGATAAGGGCACGGAAAAAATGGCAAAAATTTCCGATTCTATCAGACAGGGTGCTAACGCTTACCTTAAAAGACAGTACTCGGTTGTTCTGTGTTTCTTTGCGGGAATGTTTGTTATTCTTTGTATTATGGCAACCTTCCATTTCCTGACATGGTTTGTTCCGTTTGCGTTTATTACGGGCGGATTTTTCTCAGGCCTGTCTGGATTTATCGGAATGAGAATTGCAACAAGCGCAAACTGCAGAACTGCAAACGCTTGCCGTCAGGGGCTTAACAAGGGCTTAAGAGTTGCTTTCTCCGCAGGCTCAGTAATGGGCTTTACGGTAGTTGGCCTTGGCCTTCTTGACATTTCTGTTTGGTTCTTCCTGCTTAAATTCGTGTTTAAGCTTGAGCCGAGCGAGATTACGGGCGCAATGCTTACCTTCGGTATGGGCGCATCCTCAATGGCGCTGTTTGCTCGTGTAGGCGGCGGTATCTTCACAAAGGCTGCAGACGTTGGCGCCGACCTTGTAGGTAAGGTTGAAGCGGGTATTCCCGAGGACGACCCGAGAAACCCCGCAGTTATTGCCGATAACGTTGGCGATAACGTTGGCGACGTTGCAGGTATGGGTGCTGACCTTTACGAGTCCTATGTTGGCTCCGTTATTTCCGCTTCAGCACTCGGCGTTTCTGCATTCAACGGCGAATTCAAGCCTATGGCTGTTCCGATGCTTCTTGCGGCTATCGGTATTCTGATGTCAATTCTCGGAACATTCTTTGTAAGAACGGGCGAAAATATTGAGCAGAAGGCTCTCTTAAAGGCGCTCAGGAGAGGTACAAACCTTTCCGCTATCGGCATAGCTGTAATCGCCCTTCCCGTTGTATATTTTGTATTAGGCAAAGAAAACCTCGGTTTATACTTTGCAATTCTTTCGGGCTTAATCGCAGGCGTACTTATCGGATTTTCCACCGAATACTTTACGTCGGATACATATAAGCCTACCCAGAAGCTTGCTTCAACATCCGAAACGGGCTCGGCAACAATCATTATCGGCGGTATCGGTCTCGGTATGAAATCAACTGCCGTTCCGATTGTTATTGTAGCAATCAGCGTTCTTATCAGCTATTTCGTATCAGGCGGCGGCAACAGCGCAGGAATCGGCTTATACGGTATCGCGCTCTCAGCAGTAGGTATGCTTTCAACTCTCGGCATTACTCTTGCAACCGACGCTTACGGACCCGTTGCCGATAACGCTGGCGGTATTGCCGAAATGGCAGGTCTTGAGCCTGAAGTAAGAGAAAGAACCGACGCTCTTGACTCTCTTGGCAACACAACTGCCGCAACGGGCAAAGGCTTCGCAATCGGCTCTGCAGCGCTTACCGCTCTTGCTCTTATTGCTTCTTACATTGACAAGGTTAAGACAATTAACCCGAGCATTAATGAAGCCAGCGACTTTAACCTGATGAACCCCGTTGTTCTTATCGGTTTATTTATCGGCGCTTGTCTTCCCTTCGTTTTCGCAGCGTTTACAATGGATTCCGTTGGCAGAGCTGCGCAGAGCATTGTTAAAGAGGTTAGACGCCAGTTCAAAGAAATTGCAGGTCTTATGGAGGGCGAATCCGACCCCGATTACGCTTCCTGCGTTGACCTTTGCACAAGGTCATCACTCAAGGAAATGATTTTGCCGACTATTATTGCGGTTGCAGTACCGATTGTTGTAGGTATTGTTCTCGGCTACAAGGGCGTAGTCGGTATGCTTGCAGGCGCTACCGCTTCAGGCTTCCTGATGGCTGTATATATGTCAAACTCAGGCGGCGCCTGGGATAACGCTAAGAAGTATATTGAAAGCGGCAAATACGGCGGCAAGGGCAGTGAAAACCACAAGGCAGCCGTTGTCGGCGACACCGTAGGCGATCCTTTCAAGGATACCTCAGGCCCCTCAATCAACATTCTTATCAAACTGCTTTCAATGGTTTCCATTGTGTTTGCGGCAGTAGTTGTTAACTTCAGTATATTTAAGTAAGATTAAACAATTTAACCCCTGAACGTTTTCGTTCAGGGGTTTAGTTTTGCGCAAGTATAAGCAGATGCTAAACTAAAACAAAATATCGAGTTCTGTATTGTTCGGGAGTTTATCTTGTGTAGCGCACGACCAAACGTAGAGGTACAGATATTAAACAGAGCGTGGCGTCGAGCCTAGCTTTGATTGGGACTTTCTTCTCAACTATCGAACAGTCCACTGGACTGTTCTCCCAAATTTGCCCAGCAAGGCATTGCACGGCAAATTTGGAGTTCGTTTCAAGTCCCGTTATAACATGAAAAAAGGTTTGAATACCTAATGGTATCCAAACCTTTTTTGGTGCGAGAGACGGGACTTGAACCCGTACGAGTCGCCCCACACGCCCCTCAAACGTGCGCGTCTGCCGATTCCGCCACTCTC
>CADBUK010000188.1 GCA_902797915.1 Oscillospiraceae bacterium | reverse complement strand
TTTTTCAATTCCTACAATCAAACATCGGCTGATTAAAAAAACTGAAGGCATCCACCCTCCTTATGGAGTGGACGCCTTAACCCGATTTTTAACGCAGTAATTGCGGAAAATGCGCCATTTTTTTGGCTGACCATATTTCCGCAGGGTGCCCCTTGAGCATCCTTTTTATTTATCCATTGAGGATTGATAAATCCCTCATATTGATTATGCCGTCGCCGTTGGCGTCAAGCATTGTGTAATAATTTGCATCGCCCGCTTTTGCGTTAATGCAATCGTCAAACCTTGCACTTGAATAAGCGCCGCACCAAGCACAATTGCCCGTTGCGTTGTGATTAACAAAGCTTGTTAAAGCGTAATTATGCTGCGTGTTCCAGACAGGGTACAAATCTCTGTCCTCGGTAACATTTGCCGAGGAGCCGCTCCAGCCGCCGCAAAGATAGCCGTCAGGCATTTCGGGAAGCTCGGGCGCGGTGCTGTTACCGCCGCTTGTAACATAATTATAGTCAATCAACTCGCCGTTTTCAGCCGTTGAATAGGTTACGCGGTAAAAGTCCTTATCAATTGAAATATGAACCGACATATACTCGGACGCGTCGCCCGCCTGAACGTCATATTCATAAGTAATGCCTGACTCAAGGATTTCATATTCCGTAAACTTGAACGCCCTTACGTTATTGTCATAGCCCGTGTAAGGCTCATCCAAATCAGCGTCGGGGTCAGGGTTGGGGATGTTTGAGTTCTTGAGCCTGTTGTAAACAACCCTGTTGTAAGGCACATAAAGGTTTTTTCCGTTAAACGTTGCCGAGGCGGTAACCGTCTGGTCGCCCGTCATATAGTTTGTGGTAATTGACCTGAGCAGCGAGTTGCCCGACAAGTCAAGCGAAGCAAGATGGTTTGCCGCGCAGTTTAATTCCCTGAGCTGTGTGTTTGTAAGCGTGTTAAGCTCCGTAAGCTCGTTGTTGTGGCAAATCAGGGTATTAAGCGCCGTGCATTCGTGAATGCTGAGCGTTGACAGATTACAGTTGTCGCACTGCAGATACTGAATTGCCGTGTTGAGCGTAAGCGTTGAAAGGTCGCTGTTGCCCTGACAGTATAAGGTAATAAGCGCCGTGTTGCCCGAAACATCAAGGCTTGTGAGCTCGTTACCGTTAATGTAAAGGGATTTCAACGAGGTCATATTTTCAAGCGCTGTAGCGTCCGCAATACCCATATCGCCCGCGTAAAGACTTTCAAGGGAGGTAAACTTTTCAATACCGTCAAGCACCTCAATATCATCCTCAGCATAAACGGTAAGGGGCATTGATTTTACCGCCGCAATTTCGCTTGCGTTTAAATAGCCGTCCTCATTAGCGTCGTAATATTCCGAAACAACCTGCCTGAACGCATCGTCGGGAAAGTTTGCATAGTTAATTCCGATTAAAGTATCGGCAAATGCAAAGCCATATCCCGAGAGGGCGCACAGTGAAACAACCAGCGCTAATAATAACGATAGCTTCTTTTTAAAAGATTTATTCATTTTATACGCCCCCCTTTCATCAGGATGTTAAACCTCTTTCAAAGGTTACAGGAATTGTCTTTGTAATGGTTGAGCCGTCTGTAAGCGTAATCGTGCAGGTTACGTTCAGCGTGTAAGAATTTACGGTTGCTGAAGGTCTGCCCGTCATTGAAACAAGACCCGTCTGGTCAACCGACATATAACTGTTGCTTCCGCTCCAGCTGATTGAGGTATAAGCCTCAGCGTCTTCGGGGTAAGTCTTAATGCTGAGCTGCAGCTTGCTGCGCAGAAGCACGGTGGGCTTGTAAAGAACGCTTTCGGAGGTTTCAATTACCTCGTTATCCTCGTTGGTGTAAACAAAGTTGAAATCGTTAATCAGCGTTACCGCGTCAACAATTCTGATTGTCTTTGTAATAGCGGTTTCGCGGTCATAAACGTCAACGATTGTGTAAATTACCGTAATGCTGCCTGACGCTTCCGTTGTGGTCTTGGTTACGGTAATCGGTCCGCCGTCCGTCTGCTGTGCCGTTACGCCGTCAAGGCTTTCCGCGTCGTAGGAAAGCACTGCGGATTTAATCATTGCGTCTGCAGGAACGGTTGCGGAAACAATCATCTGGTTGTTGGAATCCTTGGAATAATCCCTGCCCTCAACAAGCGGCTGGCCGTTAACAAGAATCTGCGCTGAATCTGCGCCTATGAACGGATGGCCGTCAAGGTTGTTATAAGCAGTCTGCAAATCCTCTGCCGCAGCGTCAATGCTGAACTGCGAAGCCTGATAATCCGCGATTACCGCCTGAGCCGCGGCGTAAGCGTTCTTGAACGCAATACCGTAATCGTACTCATAATCCATATAATCAACGTCTGCATAATCCTCAATCATTTCACGAAGGGCAACCGTGTCGTTTGAAGTAAACGCGCGGATTGTTGCGGTAAGACCGCCGTCCCTTGAAACTGCGGTAATTGTGGTTTCGCCGAAGGAAACGAAGGTAATTACGCCGTTGTTGTCAACCGAAGCAATCGCGGGGTCTGCGGAAGTAAAGGTGCATTCCGTAACGCTTGGGTCATAAACCGTTGAGCCCGTGCCTATCTTGCTGCCCGTAAGCGTCGGAACAACAACCGTGCTTGTTTGCGGAGCGCCGTAAACAATGCCGTCCTCATAATCGGCAAAGCTGATTGCCGTTACGGGAACTCTTACAAACGAAACGTTAATGGAAGCCCTTGCGGTATTGCCGAGCTCATCGGTTGCAACAACCGTTACAACTCCGCAGGAGCCGCTTGCGCCGCTGTGGGATACAACGCCGTTTGAAGAAATAGTAAGGTTTTCGCCCGTTACGCTCCACTCAAAGTTAACAGAAGCGGAAACGTTGCTCGGAACAACTGCATTAAGCCCGATTTCAGCGCCGTTTACGGACAGGCTTGAGTATCTTGCATAGCCGTCCGTTACAACGGTAACGTTATCCTGCTCGGGAACGGCAATGCTCATTGTGGAAAGACCTTCAATGCGAACAAGCCCGTCATAAGCCGCGCGGAGATTGTCAGCCATTGTGTCGGCGTCCTTCTGGTCCGCTGTAGCAGCGTTCAGCATTGCCTGAGTTTCGTCAAGCATCGTCTTTAATCTGTCAAGAGAGGACTGCGTATAAATCTGAGCGTCCTTATTTTCATCATAGAAATCACTGTAGGTTGTAAACAGACTTGCAAGTCTTGAATAATCCGCAGTGAATACAATCGTACAGGTTGCGGTGTAGCCGCCGTCAAAGGTTTCCGCCGTAATAACAACCGTGCCGCTGTTGTGCGGAGTTACCGTGCCGTTAGAAACGGTTGCAATGCTTTCGTCGCTTGAAGACCAGAGGATTTCCTCAACGTTTACGTTGCTCGGTACCGTTGAAGCCGTAAGGGTTACGTTACCGCCGTTAGCCTTTGAGGTTGCGTTGGTTTTGCTGATTGTAATACCCGTTACGGTGGTGGGAGCTACAACAACCCTGAACTGTCTTTCAACCGTTCTGCCGTAGTAGTCCGTTGCAACGAAGTTAAGCAGAACCTTTGCGCTTCTCTTCGCGCCGTTCTGGCCTATCGTAACCTGAGTGCCGTTAACCTCAACCTCCGAGTTGTCGGACTGGCTGATTACGTTAACGCTTACGCTTCTGTAGTTAGCCTGCTGTGCGGACGGAACATAGGCGTTAAAGATAACCCTTGATTTCCAGGTGCCGTCAGTGGTTTTGTAGGTGTAGGTGTGGATTACGTTGCCGTTGCTGTCCGTATCCGCAACGTCGCCGCTGCCCTTTGTTTTGAAGCCCGTAATTGAGTTGGTCTGATTTTCATAGGTCAGACTAACGGTTGTAATCGGAACAAATTCGTGGCCCTCAAGCGCCTCGCCCCTGCGGTTAAGTTTTGCCGTTGCGGCGTTAATGCCGTCCTGGTCAAGCGTGCTGTCCGTCAAAGCGGCAACCGCCTCTTCGTAAGCCTCCTTGAACGCCATACCGTAGGAGTACTGGTAATCCATATAATTGACGTCGGCATACTGAAGCACCGCGTCGTTAAGCGCTTTTCTGTCGCCCTCGGTGGAAACCGAGCATTCGGAGGTAAAGCCGCCGTCATAGGTTGTTACACGAACGGTGGTCTGGCCCGTGCTTACGAACGTAACCTTACCGTTCTGGTCAACGGTTGCGATGTCGGGATTATCCGACTCCCACCAAACGTCTTTAATGCTTGCCGAACCAACGTGGAACAGCGAAGTACCGTCGGGCTGGATTGCATAGGTAAGCGAATGTGTTGAGCCGATACCGCCCGTAATAGCTTTTTCATTAAGATCAATGCTTGTTACGGGAACGTAAGCGAAGGATACCCAAACGGTGTCGCTGTACTTGTTGCCGTAATGGTCGGTAAGCGTACACTTGATTTCGCCGTAGCAGCTCTTATTCTGTGTCGGGTTTGTCTCACCGTTCTGTGAAACCTCAATCAAATCCGTTGAGGACTCCCACTCAACCGTTGCGTAAGAGCCGTTGTTCGGCGTAAGCAAAATCTTGAGCGGCAGTTTAGCGTTCTTGTAGGAAACGCCTTCCTTGAGCACTGACAAATCGTACTGATAATAGTCCGAAACCGCCTCGCCCTCAAGGCAAAGTGTTATTTTCTGAATATAATTGTATTTCTTGAGACCCTTGTAAGCAGCCTCAAGAGTGTTGTACATATCGTCAACCTCGGTCTGAGTTGCGTTGTTAGCCGCAACCATTGCCCTTGCGTTTGCAAGCGCGGTTGTATATGTGTCATAAGAATCGGGGTAATAGTTTTCCCTTTCAAGCGATACGCCGTCGTAGGTGCTGATAAGCTCGTTCAGCCTGTCATAGTTGGTAACTACGTTAACCCTTACGGTTGCGGTAAAGCCGCCGTCAACCGTGGTTGCCGTAACGTAGCAGTCGCCGCCGTAAACGAAGGTTACAAGACCGTTTGAATCAACGGTTGCAATGCTTTCGTCGCTTGAGGACCATGTAACAGCCTTAACGTCCGCACCGCCGATGCCGAGCGTTCCTGCGGGCTGAACGGTTGCGGTAAGCTGCTGGGTTTCGCCCGCTTTTCCGCCCGTGATTTCGCCCGGGTCAACCGTTACGCCCGTTGCAAGCGTTTTACCGAAGGAAATGTAAACGCTGTCCGTTACAACATTGCCCACATAGTCCTCCGCAACAACGGTAATCAGCGCGCTGCACGCCTTGTTTGCGGACGGAGTGCACTTACCGCTGCGGTCAACAACAATCTTGTCGTCAGACGAGGTCCAGGTGATTTTCTTATACATACCTCTCTTGGGCACGAAGCCTACGCCGAGGTCATAGCTTGTGTGTGTATAATTGCTGGTGTCAACCTTAACGCTGATGTGGTCGCCCGCGTCGTTGCCGTTTTCGTCAAGCAGGTTGATTCCGTACAAATCAACAAAACCGCCGAGCTTGTAGAACGCGAACAGAAGCTCCTCGCAGTAGGTGTCAACAACAGTCTGTGAAGCCATCGGCTCCTCATTGTAAAGGTAATAGCAATATGAGAGCTTTCTCATATAGTTTTTATAATCCGCCTTGTTTGCGTCCGTCTTTTTAATTACGGTTTTTTCGCAAAGGTCAAGAATTTCGCCAAGGGTGGATTTATCGGGATGAACGGTTACCGTTGCCGAATCAACATAAGCGCCGTCGGCAGATACGCAGTAAACCGTGGTTGTGCCTACGTCCTTGCCCCTGATGATTGCGTTGCCGTCCTCATCAATATCGGAAATTACGGCGATATCCTCATCCTCAACATACCAGTTGGCAGCCTTAATTGCATTGTCGCCGCCGCTTACGGTATGGGTTGCCTGAGAAACGTTTCCGTTAATAACGTCAATATTATCAAGGTCAATATCGTTGCCCGTTACGTAATTCTTGGTAACGGTAAGCGTCATCGTCTGGCTTGTTGCGCACCTGTCGTTAGACGTGCAGTAAATATTTACAACCTGC
This sequence comes from Oscillospiraceae bacterium, assembly GCA_902797915.1. Lineage (GTDB taxonomy): Bacteria > Bacillota > Clostridia > Oscillospirales > Acutalibacteraceae > Eubacterium_R. The sequence goes on along the minus strand of CADBUK010000188.1, from coordinate 11,986 downwards.
GCGCTTTCAACCGCCGCCTTCATCTTTACCTTAACGGTGTTTTGGGTGTCGTCCTGGTCGGAAAGCTCAAAGTTGTCGTTATCAATATGCCAGGTTACTGTTTTATCCGTAGCGTCGCCGGGGGTTACGTTTGCCTGAACGGTAATACCGTTGCCCCAGTAGCCGTCAATGCCGTTTTTCTTAACGGTTGCGTACTTATGCGTTTCGCCGTTGATTGTAAACTCGTTTGTTGAAAGCGTGCCGCCGCTTGTAACGGAGAGCGCGTTAAGCTCAATGCTTTCAACGGGTCTGCCGTTATCCATCGTTTCGCCGACAATTTTTTCGGAAATTGTGTAGAAATTATCGCCGAGGATTTCGGTAACCCTGCCGCTGCCGCTTACGTCATAGCCCGTGAACGCACGGCACACGATGTTGCAGCTTCCGCTTGCAAGCGCGTAGTAGTGGCCGAGGTAGTCTATCTTGCCGACGCCGTCCGAAACGCTGCCGTCGTTAACAACATAGTTGCCCTCGCCGTCAACAATGAAGTCGCCGTTTTCATCCTCTTCATAATAGGGGTTAACCGCCCATACATACTGGGGGTTGCCCTCCTCGTCATAACCCGTAAGGATACCCCATACAACGTAAAGTATCTTTGAGCTTGCAACTCTCTGCGGGTAAACGGTTGCGTGCAGGTATTCGTCCTGCCCGATGGTTATGGTTTCATAATCCTTGGTAATTTCAATATCGGAAATATAAACGCTGGCTCTGCGGATTACGGTAATATCCGTACTCTTGTCAACGCCGTTTGCCGCTGAAACCGCGTGGATTTTAACTGTTTTCTGAAGCGGGCTGTCATCGTCGCCGTCGCCTGCGTCACGCGCGGTAACAACGCCCGTCTGCGCGTCAACGGAGGCAATGGTCGGGTCCTCCGAATACCAGGTAATGTCCGAGGTGTCGGCAGCGGTGGGCTGCGCGTCCTTGATTGTGAACTTAACCTGATTGCCCTCTCTTACGGAAACCCCGCCGCCGTCAATCTTAAAGTCCGTGCAGGGAACGCCGTCAACAACCGTAAACGTAATGGAGTCGTTGGTTGTGAACTGAAGAATAAGGTTTGCAATAATCTTTACCGCGGTTGCGGAAAGCTGAACGGGGTCTGCCGTGCCCTCAACAATCTGGGAAACCGCAAGGCCTGCGTCAAGAATACCCTTCAGGGCGTTTTTGTTCATATCAAGGCCTACGTAATCAACAAGAGCGTCGGCAATCTTTTCCGTGTCAAGCACGCCCGTGTTCTCAAGTGCGTAAACCATATTAACGTATTTCAGAAGGTTTTCGATAAAGCCCTCCGTGTCGGGGGAAACAAGGATGGTAACCTTACCGGTGTTCTTAAACTTAACAAGTCCGTCGTCAGAAACGGTTGCAACAACCTTGCCCTCTGTAAAGAGAGAGGTGTTTTTAACAGAATATACAACGCCCATATGAAGTCTGGTCGGGGTTGTGCAGGCATAGAGCTGCACCTCCGAGCCCTTGGCAACAGTGGTCGGAACATCCTGCTTATTCGTAATATGCGTGCCGTTCGGCAGGAAATCGGCATACAGCGCGGTTGAGCGGTTAACCGCAACGCTGAAGCTGTCCCTTGTAATTTCGTTGCCGCTGCCGTCATAAAGAATTGCGGAAATAACCGTGTGCACCTTGTCAAGATAGGTGCGCAGTGAGTCGATAAGGTCGCCCTTATAAGTATCCACATATTCGCTGAGCAGCGAGTCGGAGCCGAACGCGGTTTCAACAATCATAACGATTCCGTCCGTGTCAAGCGTGTCAAGGTTAACCTTGTCGTTAAACAGAACCTTTTCGAGAGCGGATTTCATTGCGCCGCCGACAAGCGGAATTGTGGCAACCTCGTTATCAAGCCAAAGCCTTACAGCCGCGCCCTTTGACGAGTCAAACGCACGCACAAGGCCGTCCTCCGTAACGTCGCATACGGTAGGCGTATCGCTGTACCACTTAACGTAACCGTTGTCGGGAATTTCACAGTCGATAAGCTGATACTTAAACTGCTTCTTTTCGCCCTCGGTCATAATTTCAATATGCTCGGTTTCGTTGCCGTTTTCGTCGGTGTCGTAATCGGGAACCCAGGAATTGTCCTCATAGAAGGTTTCAATCCTGTAAAGGCCTACGACGCCGTGCTCATCATCATCGGCAAATGCCGTAAAGGCGGGCACAACGGACGTGACCACCATAAGCACCGCCAGCAACGCGCTGAGCATCCTTTTGTTTGAAGCTGTAAATTTCATATTTAATACCCCCTGCTTCAAATCTTAAAATAAAGTTTTAAGAGCTTTCTGCCAAGCTCTGCAAATATCACGAACGGGGCAAGCTGCCCCAGTTTAGATTTAGATAATATTTCTATTATATTTTATAATATAGTGGGGCAAATGTCCATTGACAAAATTAACAATTTGTTAATAATTTTTTTATTAAAAAATTAAGATTTTTCGGTAAAACCACAAAAAAAACAGGGCGGCAACACCCGTTCCCTGTAAATCGGTTGCGAATGTTCCGCCCTAAACCGTATATTTTCATTCCTCTGCAGGCTCAAGCTCGCCGAGCACAACCATTGTGCCGTCGCTTTGCGTAATCAGCTTTCTGCAGTCGCGCACGGCAAAGCGCTTTGCGCCCTTCGCCCTCAGCGTATATTGCGCCTCCGCCCTGCCGCTTTTGAACAGCGAGTCGCGCATTTCGTCCTCAATAGCTTTTGCGTCACCGTCAATCAACGGGGCAAGGCTTTTGCCGAAGCGCTCCGCAAACTGCGCTCTCGTGTATCCTAAATGTGAAAGAAATTCACTGCTTACCGAGTCGCAGGAAAACAGCTTTTCAGCCGACGAGGTAAACACTGCGCCGTTAAGATTTTCAAAAATATTAGCAAGCTTGTCGTAAGCCCTGTCGGCGTTTGTTTCCGCCTTTTTTATGCGTGTAACGTCGGTAAAAACCGCGTGAAAAACAGGGTTGCCCTGCTCGTCAATATGGTGCACGTTTGCGTTGCAGTGGCACCAGATTGCCTCGTTTTTACTTCTCTTTATCCTGCTTTCCATATCCATCGGCTCGCCCGTCGCCATAGCCCTGCCGATTGCTTGATATACCAAGGTTTTATCCTCATAATGAATAAGCTCGTCAAGGCGGTAATCCCTTTCGCCGTAGCGCTCCTTGCTGGTGCCGAAAAGGCGGCAGCAGCGGGTGTTCATATACATAACCTCAAAGTGCATTTCGGGCGTTACGCGAAAGACGCACACACCCGCCTCAACCAAATCTATAAGGTTTTTGATTTCGCTTGCGCGCTGTTTCAGCCTTGCGGTTTTTTCCCTGCTTTTTGACACGTCGGCAAACACAAGACGGCACAGCGGAGTAGCGTCGTCGTTCTGCGCGGAGCAGTGAACAAAAACCACATCGCCGTTACTGTTTTTCACATCAAAGTCCATATAGATATACGGCGAATTTTTCCTGCACAGCTTTTCAAGCACCGCCTGTCTGTCGGGCGGATTGATAATATCGCGCAGAAACAGCTTTCCCTGACGGATTTTCGAGATGTGCACTCCCGTAAAATCTGCAAAATGGCTGTCTGCGTCAATCACCTTATAATCCTGCGATTTATCAATAACGCAGTTGAAGAATTCAACCTCGTAGGCTCTTTCATCAATTTCGTTAGGCAAGGCGTTATACCCCTTCGTAAAAGTTCTTTCATACAAAATATATATCCGCATTGTATCGCAGAAATTATGGATTTAAGAATTTTTTGTTAAAATCACAAATTTTATTAAAAATTGCTATATGCAAATTGAAAATGTTGTGTTATTATATAACCGTTAATTTTTAATAACCTATAAGGAGAAGTCTATGGCACAGGTTTTTCGAATTTTTGTGGAAAAGAAAAAAGGGCGCGACATTGAAGCCCATCACATTCTGGAGGATTTAAAATCCAACGTAGGCATTACGGCGCTTGAGGACCTGCGCGTTATCAACCGCTATGACGCCGAGGGGCTTTCAAGGGAGGAGTTTGACAGGGCGGTAAGCCTCATTCTGTCCGAGCCCAACCTTGACGACGTTTACACCGAGCCTGAATTTGAGGACGGCTGGCAGCATTTTGTTACCGAGTACCTGCCGGGTCAGTATGACCAGAGAGCGGACAGCGCCGCGCAGTGTATTCAGCTGCTTACGCAGGGCGAACGCCCGATTGTTGCAAGCGCAAAGGTTATAGGCGTTAAGGGCAATATTACCGACGCCGAGCTTGACAAAATCAAGAATTACATTATTAACCCCGTTGAAAGCCGCCTTGCAAGCGAGGATTTACCCGCTTCGCTGGACATCACTGCGGACGTGCCTGCGGATATTGTAAGGATTGAGGGCTTCATCTCAAAAACGGACGGCGAAATTGCGGCTTACCACGCACAGATGGGCTTTGCGATGAGCGTTGCGGATTTGTGCTGGGTGCGCGATTACTTTAAATCCGAGGGCAGAGAGCCCAGCCTTACCGAGCTTAAAGTTATAGACACTTACTGGAGCGACCATTGCCGCCACACCACCTTCTCCACAAAGCTGGACGAAATTACGGTTGAAAAATCAAGATACAGCGATGCCATAGAAGCTGCTCTTAAACAATATTTTGAAATCAGACACGAGGTTTACGGCGAGCGTGAAAAGGACGTTTGCCTTATGGATATGGCGTGCATAGGTACAAAGGTACTTAAAAAGCGCGGCCTTGTTAACGACCTTGACGAGAGCGAGGAAATCAACGCCTGCTCAATCGAAGCCCCTGTTGTTATTGACGGCAAAGAGGAAAAGTGGCTTATTCAGTTTAAAAACGAAACCCATAACCACCCGACCGAAATTGAACCCTTCGGCGGCGCGGCAACCTGTCTCGGCGGCGCAATCCGCGACCCGCTGTCAGGCAGAGCGTACGTTTATCAGGCAATGCGCGTTACGGGCAGCGGCGACCCCACTACCCCGTTTGAAGAAACGCTTGCCGCCAAGCTGCCGCAAAGCAAGATTACCGTAGGCGCGGCTCAGGGCTATTCAAGCTACGGTAACCAAATCGGTCTTGCAACGGGTCAGGTAACCGAGCTTTACGACGAGGGCTACGTTGCAAAGCGCATGGAAATCGGCGCGGTTATCGGCGCTTCGCCCAAAGCAAACGTTATCCGCGAGGTTCCGCAGGAGGGCGACATTATCGTTCTGCTCGGCGGACGCACGGGACGCGACGGCTGCGGCGGCGCAACGGGCTCTTCCAAGGCGCACGACAGCAGTTCTATTGAAACCTGCGGCGCAGAGGTGCAGAAGGGTAATCCCCCGACAGAAAGAAAAATTCAGCGCCTGTTCAGAAACGCCGAGGTTGCGCGTATGATTAAACGCTGCAACGATTTCGGCGCGGGCGGCGTTTCCGTTGCAATCGGCGAGCTTGCGGACGGGCTTAACATCAACCTTGACGCAGTACCGAAAAAATATGACGGCCTTGACGGCACGGAGCTTGCCATTTCCGAATCACAGGAAAGAATGGCGGTTGTGCTTAACAAGGAGGACGTGGATAAATTCATCGCCCTTTCAAACGCAGAAAACCTTGAGGCAACGCCCGTTGCGGTTGTAACCTCAAATAACAGGCTCGTTATGCGCTGGAGGGGCGACACAATCGTTGACATCAGCCGTGATTTCCTTAACACAAACGGCGTTACACAGCACGCAAAGGCGCACATCAGCGCCGTTGACGGCGACAATAATTACCGTATGGCAGTGCCCGAGGCGCTCAGAGGTCTCGGCAAAGCGGAGGCGCTCAAAGCAAACCTCGCGCGCCTTGAGGTATGCTCGCAAAAGGGCTTGGTTGAGCGCTTTGACTCATCAATCGGCGCGGCAACCGTTAATATGCCTTACGCGGGTATGTATCAGCTTACGCCCGAGGACGCAATGGTTGCAAAAATTCCGCTTGAGCACGGCGAAACGGACACCGCAACCGTTATGGCTTACGGCTTTATTCCCAAGCTTTCACGCTGGAGCCCGTTCCATTCCGCAGCGTTTGCGGTAACCGAATCCCTTGCAAAGCTTGCCGCCGTGGGCTGCGACCCGTCAAAAGCAAGGCTGACCTTCCAGGAGTATTTTGAAAGATTAAACGACGTTCCCGAGCGCTGGGGCAAGCCCGCAGCCGCGCTGCTTGGCTCAATCACTGCGCAAATCGGCTACGGCACGCCGTCAATCGGCGGTAAGGACAGTATGAGCGGCAGCTTTAACGAGCTTGACGTTCCGCCCACACTTGTTTCCTTTGCCGTTGGTATGAGCGAGGCTTCAAAAACAATTTCCTCCGCCTTTAAGCTTGGCGGCACCACAGTAAAATTATTACCGCTTCCCGTTGATTTTGAAAGCGGATTGCCCGCATACAAGGACGCAATGGATATGATGACGGCGGTTTATAAGGCTGTCAGAAACGGCGAAATCCTTTCCGCCTCCGTTGTTAAGGAGGGCGGCGCAGCGGCGTGCGTATGCAAAATGGCGTTCGGTAACAAAACGGGCTTTACCTTTGCGCAGGGCTTGCTTGACGAAACGCTGTTTGCGCCAATGCAGGGCAGCTTTGTTGTTGAGCTTGCGCCCGGCTGCGACTTTGATTTTGAATATCAGGGGCAGAAAATGGGCATTACCCTCGGCACTACAAACAGCAACGGCGTGTTCATCCTCGACGGCGACGTTATGACCGTTGACGAGCTGCTCGTTTTCTGGACGGGCAAGCTTGAAAAGGTGTTCCCGACCGTAAGCAAAACCAAGGCTGAAATGCCGATTGACGTACCGCTTTGCAGCGAGCGTTCAATTTATATTTGCAGCAACAAGGTTGCAAAGCCGAAGGTGTTTATTCCCGCATTCCCCGGTACCAACTGCGAGGTTGACACCGCAAGGGCGTTTGAAAAAGCGGGCGCCGAGGCGGAAATTCTGGTTGTCAACAACCTTTCCCCCTCCGCAATTAACGAAACTATTGACCGTATGGTTAAATCTATTAACGAAAGCCAGATTGTTATGCTGCCGGGCGGCTTTTCGGGCGGCGACGAGCCCGAGGGCTCGGGCAAGTTTATTGCAACAACCTTCAGAAACCCGAGGGTTAAGGAGGCTGTCAGCAACCTGCTTAACTGCCGCGACGGCTTAATGCTCGGTATCTGCAACGGCTTCCAGGCGCTTATTAAGCTTGGTCTTGTGCCCTACGGCGAAATCAGGGAGATTAAACCCACCGACCCGACGCTGACCTTCAACACAATCGGCAGGCACATTTCCTCCGTTGCATACACAAGGGTTACAAGCACAAAATCTCCGTGGCTTTCGGGCGTTAACGCGGGCGACATCTTTGCCGTGCCGATTTCACACGGCGAGGGCAGATTTGTTGCAAACGACGACGTTATCAGAAAGCTTGCGGCAAACGGGCAGATTGCAACGCAGTACGTTAACCCTGACGGCGAAACCGTTGCGGAAATGCCGTTTAACCCGAACGGCTCGGTTTGCGCGGTTGAGGGCATTACCTCGCCCGACGGCAGAGTGCTCGGTAAAATGGGGCACTGCGAGCGTAAGGGCGACGAGCTTTATAAAAACGTTCCGTTCGATAAGGATATGCAAATCTTTGAAAGCGGCGTGAATTATTTCAAATAATTCTTAACAACGCAGTTATTTGTTTAAATGTAAAATGAAGAATGAATAATTAAAAATGGGTGTGGGCTTTGCCCTCCCGAAATTATTCATTATTCACTATTCATTATTCATTCCTTTGGAGGATTTAAGATAGATGAAGTATGTTATTGTTCTTTATGACGGCATGGCCGACTACCCCGTGCCTGCACTTAACGGCAAAACGCCTATGATGGTTGCAAAGAAGCCTAATCTTGATTGGCTTGCGCAGAGAGCGGAGGTTGGGCTTGTGCGCACCGTGCCCGAGGGTATGAAGCCGGGCTCAGACGTTGCGAATATGAGCGTTATGGGCTTTAACCCGAGCGAATACTATACGGGAAGAAGTCCGCTGGAGGCGGCTTCCATAGGAATTGATATGCTGCCGAGCGACGTTTCGCTGAGGTGCAATCTGGTTACGCTTTCAGAGGACGGCAAGCCGTACGAAGAAAAAACCATTGAGGATTACTGCGCGGACGATATTTCAAGCGAGGAAGCGGCAGAGCTGATTAAGGCTGTGCAGGCTGAGCTTGGTAACGCCGAGTTTACGTTTTACCCCGGCGTTTCTTACCGTCACTGTCTGATTTGGGCAAACGGCACAACAGAGCTTGGCAATATGACCCCGCCGCACGATATTACGGGCAAGGTAATAACCGATTATCTTTCAACGGCGGAAAATGCAAAGCCGCTGATTGAGCTGATGAAAAAATCCTATGACATTTTAAAGGACCACCCCGTTAACCTTGCTCGTAAGGCAAGGGGCAAGCGTCCGGGTAACTCCATCTGGCTCTGGGGCGAGGGCACAAGACCCGCGTTTGCGCCGTTTGAGCAGATTTACGGAATTAAAGGCGGCGTCGTTTCCGCGGTTGATTTGCTTAAAGGCATAGGCAACTGCGCGGGAATGGAGGTTGCGGACGTTGAGGGCGCAACGGGTTATATTGACACTAATTTTGAGGGCAAGGCAAACGCGGCGGTAGATTTGCTTGAGCGCAACGATTTGGTGTACCTGCACTTTGAGGCAACCGACGAATGCGGCCACCGCAACGAGCCTGAAAACAAGGTAAGGGCAATTGAGCTGATTGACGAGCGCGTTCTGCCGATTTTGTTTGAGGGGCTGAAAAAATACGACGATTACAAGATTATGGTGCTTCCCGACCACCCCACGCCGATTGTAACGCGCACCCACGCAAGCGACCCCGTGCCGTACCTGATTTACCATAAGAACAACGAAAAGCAGGGCGTTGACAGCATTGACGAGGAAAGCGCAAAGGCAACGGGCAACTTTATTGATTTCGGACCGAGCATTATGCCGCATTTTCTTGAAAACGATTAATAATTGCGAAAGCAGAGGTAATAAAAATGAAACTTGACACTATATGCGTGCAGGGCGCGTACGAACCAAAAAGCGGCGAGCCGCGCGTTATTCCGATTGTGCAGAGCACAACTTTTAAGTACGAATCAAGCGAGGCTATGGGCGCGCTGTTTGATTTAAAAGCAAGCGGCTATTTCTATTCCCGCCTGCAGAACCCGACCTGCGATTACGCAGCGGCAAAAATCGCGCTGCTTGAGGGCGGCGTTGCGGGTATGCTTACCGCAAGCGGACAGGCGGCAAACTTTTACGCGGTGTTTAATATTGCGCAGGCGGGCGACCACGTTGTTTCCAGCTCCGCAATTTACGGCGGCACCTTTAACCTTTTCAACGTAACAATGCGCAAGCTCGGCATTGAGTTTACCTTCGTTCCGCCAACCGCAACTGCAGAGGAAATTCAGGCTGCAATCAAGCCCAACACCAAGTGCATTTTCGGCGAAACAGTTTCAAACCCAAGCCTTGACATTATGGACATTGAGGTTTTTGCAGACGTTGCGCATAAAAACGGTATTCCGCTTATTATTGACAACACCTTTGCAACCCCGATTAACTGCCGCCCGTTTGATTTCGGCTGCGACATCGTAACCCACTCCACCACAAAGTATATGGAGGGTCACGCCTCCACAATCGGCGGCGCAATCGTTGACAGCGGCAGGTTTGACTGGGAGCAGAACGATAAATTCCCTGGTCTTACCACGCCCGACGAAAGCTACCACGGCTTAACCTACTCAAAGGATTTCGGCGAGGCGGCTTACATTACAAAGGCAACCGTTCAGCTTATGAGAGATTTGGGCTCAATTCAGGCTCCGCAGAACGCGTTTCTGCTTAACGTAGGGCTTGAAACCCTGCACCTCAGAATGCCGCGCCACTGCGAAAACGCAAAGAAGGTTGCGGAATATCTTAAAGATAACGAAAAAATAACCTGGGTTAAATGCGCAATGCTTGAGGACGACCCGCAGTATGAGCTTGCACAGAAATATATGCCTAACGGCACCTGCGGCGTTGTTTCCTTCGGCATTAAAGGCGGCAGACCCGCCGCAACCAAGTTTATGGACAGCCTGAAGCTTGCCGCAATCGTAACTCACGTTGCGGATTCGCGCACCTGCTGCCTGCACCCCGCTTCAACGACGCACCGCCAGCTTTCCGACAGGGAGCTTGAGGAATGCGGCGTAACGCCCGATTTGCTGCGCTTCTCCTGCGGCATTGAGGCTGCGGAGGATATTATTGCAGACATTCAGCAGGCGCTGGATAAAATCTGAACGCGAATTAAAAAAGAGGGGTAAAAATGACAACTAAGTTAGAGCGCGGCAAGTGCTGTGAAAACGGCATTAATCCTAAGGCGCTTTATGAATTTATAAATCAGGCGGAACACCAAAACCTTGGAATTGACGCGTTTATGATGATTAAAAACGGCAAGGTTGTTGCGGAGGGCTACCATTCGCCTTACACGAATGAAACCCCGCACGTGCTGTTTTCAATGAGCAAGTCAATTGCCGCAACCGCGCTCGGTTACGCGGTTTCCGAGGGCAAGGTCAGCCTTGACGATTCGATTTGCGATTACTTCGGCGAGTATGATAAAAAGGGTAAAAACAAGGGCGTAACGGTGCGCCACCTTGTTACTATGACCGCGGGCAAAATGATAGGAATGGCAACTAACAGGCACCATAGGGACTGGATTAAGATTTTCTTTGACGCGCCGTTTATTGCCAAGCCCGGCAAGCTTTTTATGTACACTAACGACAATTTTTATATGATTTCCGCAATTGTAAGCAAGGCTTGCGGCGAAACGCTTGTGGATTACCTTTACCCCCGCCTGTTTGAACCGCTCGGAATTGAAAAGCCCCTTTGGGAGACGGACGATTTCGGCTATGCCGCAGGCGGCTGGGGGCTTTATATGCCGATTGAGGACACGGCAAAAATTATGCTGTGTTATTCATACGGCGGCGTTTGGGAGGGCAAACAGATTTTGCCTGCCGAATGGATTAAAGAGGCAACCGCTTATCAGGTGGATACGCTTAAAAAGGGTCAGCTTGACGTAACCGTGGGCTACGGCTTCGGCTTCTGGCAGTCGCCGCTGCCGAACACCTACAGGGCTTACGGACTGCACGGCCAGCTCGGCTACGTTTTTAAGGATAAAAACGCCGTGCTTGTTATCAACGCGGGCATTTCAAAGGACGAACTGCTCAGCACCGCCGTCAGAAAAATGTACGAAACCCTGTGGGACGAGCCCGACGAGGAATACGAGCAGCCGCTTTACGAGCTGCTTGCAGGGCTTGGCGATAAGGACGATTTGCTTGCCACCCCGCGCAACACGGAGCTTGAGCAAAAATTCAATAAAAAAATTCTGCACACCCGCTCATCTGCCTTTGCATCTATGCTTCACGCAACGATGACAACCGTGTTAAATGAACCAACAGGTAAAACAGACCGCTTTGCCATCAGCCTTGATAGCGAAAATAATCTTTACCTGATGTGGAAGGAGCAGACCTACGTTAACAAAATAAAGCTTGGTATGAACAACGAATACGAGCGCACGCCCGTTGTTATCGGCGGGCTGAAGCTTAACGCCTGCGCAAAGGCGGCGTGGTTCGGCAAAAAGCTTGTTGTTTACGTGCGCATTGTTGAGGGCTGCCACCTGCGCAGGCTTGAGTTTAACTTTGAGGATGAGGACAGAGTACGCATTAAAAACGACTCCTTCCCCGATATGCCGACGCTTGCCGTGCATTACGTTGATTTTTCGGGCTTCCCGCTGCCGAGCGGGCTTGAAAAGCTGCTGAAAAACTATGTCGCACCGGGCGTTCTCCTGCTCGGCGAGCCGAATTTCAAATCCAAAAAGCTTCATTTTCCAAAAATAAAATGATTTTTTGTCAGGATAATTCGGGCGGATAATATCCGCCCCTAAGATAACCTTCAGGTAATTTTATAAATCGGGTGTGGGCGAAGCCCACCCTAAACTTGCCGAAG
>CADBUK010000187.1 GCA_902797915.1 Oscillospiraceae bacterium | reverse complement strand
TAGATCACCATGACATACCCGACCATCTTCCCATCGGCATAGATTCCAAAGGGCTGGCACTGCTCTCTGTAAACATAAGCCTGCGCAAGGCTGCGAATAGGGTGGGAAACAAAGCGTTCCTGCCCCTGAGCGAGTTTTAGATTAAATGCTTCAACAAAATTTTCTTCAGTAATTTTTCTTAAACTAATCATAAGTTCCCCCAGCAAAAATTAATCAAAAATTCGGTTTTTGAATATCTGAAAAGAACAAAAAAGCCGCGGCAAACAAACCGCGGCAAAATATAATTATTAAGCATTAAACTGCAACCGAGGTTCTTAACAGATATTCAGATTTAACAATTATTCTTTTCATCATAATTAAGCACCCCGCTTTCTGAAAGTATTTTACCGAACTGCTTTCGGTGATTTTAATTTATCACAACTGAAAAACCATGTCAACAAATATCAGGCTATAAACTATTGAAACGGATATATATTTGTGATATTATTTATATATATTATAATATAAGGAAAAAAGTTATGAAGCTTATCAGTTGGAATGTTAACGGGCTGCGTGCCTGTGTTAATAAAGGCTTTGAGGATTTCTTTAAAGCGGCGGACGCTGACGCCTTTTGCCTGCAGGAAACAAAGCTGCAGGAGGGGCAGATTGACTTTGCGCCCGAGGGATATCACTGCTTTTGGAATTACGCCGAAAAGAAGGGCTATTCAGGCACGGCAATATTTACAAAGCAAGAGCCGCTTGCGGTTACATACGGGCTCGGCATTGAGGAGCACGATAAGGAAGGCAGGGTTATTACCCTTGAATTTGAGGATTACTACCTGATTACCGTTTACGTTCCGAATTCGCAGAGAGAGCTGACAAGGCTTGATTACCGTATGGACTGGGAGGACGCTTTCCTGAACTATATCAACGAGCTTGATAAGAAAAAGCCCGTTATCTACTGCGGCGACCTTAACGTTGCGCACAAGGAAATTGACCTTAAAAACCCGAAAACCAACCGCCGAAACGCAGGCTTTACCGACGAGGAACGCGGCAAAATGAGCGCCGTGCTTGACGCGGGATATACGGACACCTTCCGCTATTTTTATCCCGAGCAGGCGGACGCTTACAGCTGGTGGAGTTATATGTTCAAGGCCCGTGAAAAAAACGTCGGATGGAGAATTGACTATTTCATCTGCTCCGAAAGGCTGAACGAAAAGCTGCGGGACGCTAAAATACACAGCGAGATTTTGGGCTCGGACCACTGCCCCGTTGAGCTTGATATTGATTTATAATCAGAGGTAAGATTAATGTATTTTCGCACTGAGGCTGCAATTGATTTGGATGCAGTTGAGTTTAATTTGAATAATACAAAGGCTAAGCTCGGCAAGGGCGTTAAGCTGCTTGCGGTTATCAAGGCTGACGCTTACGGCCACGGCGCCGCAGAGCTTGGGCGCTTTCTTGAGGGCAAGTGTGATTTCTTCGGCGTTGCCTGCATTGAGGAAGCGATTGAGCTGAAAAAGGCAGGGCTGAAAACGCCGATTGTTATCCTCGGCCACGTTGATAAAAGCGCGTTTGAAGATGTGATTGAAAATGAAATCCGCGTGCCGATTTTCTCTTTTGACGACGCGAAGGCGCTGTCCGACGAGGCGGTAAGGCTCGGCAAAAGCGTGCCGTTCCATTTCTGTCTTGACACGGGAATGAGCCGCATAGGCTTTCAGTGCACGGAGGAAAGCGCTGATACCTGCGCTGAAATCGCGGCGCTGCCGAACATTGAAGCAGAGGGGATTTTCAGCCACTTTGCAACTGCGGACGAGGCTGACTTAACCAAGGCGCTGGCACAGCAGAAGCGCTTTGAGGATTTTTGCGAAATGCTGAAATCTCGCGGGGTTGAAATCCCGATTAAGCATATAAACAATTCCGCAGGCATAATGAATTTTGAAAAGAAATTTGATATGTGCCGAATGGGGATTATTCTTTACGGGCTGTATCCCTCCGATGAGGTGGACAAAAGCCTGATTGACCTGAAGCCCGTTATGAGCTGGAAAACGCATATTGCGCACATCAAAACGCTTGAGGCAGGCAGAGAAATCTCTTACGGCGGCACGTACAAAACCGCCGAGGAAAGAGTGATTGCAACCATTCCCGTTGGCTATGCTGACGGCTATCCCCGCTGCCTTTCAAACAAGGGCAAGGTTATCATAAACGGCAAGCTTGCGCCGATTGTCGGCAGGGTTTGTATGGACCAGTTTATGGTTGACGTAACGGACATTGACTGCAGTCTTGACAGTGAGGTTGTGCTTATCGGCAAGCAGGGCGAGGCTGAAATTACGATGGAGGAATTCGGCGCCGAGGCATATTCGTTTAACTACGAAATCCCCTGCCGCATTTCCCGCCGCGTACCCCGCACCTATTACAAAAACGGCAAATTAATTAAAACAACAAATTACTTATATTAAGCAAGCGGGACGCCGAGTCGGCGTCCCCTACTTTTTTGTGCGGTCACCCGCACATACGAAAAAAGGCAATCCGTTTGGATTGCCTTTTTTAATGTAATAATGAATAAATAATAAATACTCCAAGTGCAACAATTGCGCAAATTGCCATTGCAAAAAACACCTTATCCGTAACATCGCTGTTATTACCTTTACTTTGCACTTCGGTAACGCTAACCTGCGGTCTCGTTATTTGTGTTTTATTTACCCTTTGCATATTTATTCTTAAAAGCGTTAGCGGGTCTTTTTGAGAGATAAGATTTCCGTGAATTATTTTTAAGTTTTTGAAATCCTGCGGGGTTATTTCATAGTCAGCGTCATTATCATGCGCTATCTGATTTCTGATATAACGCAGATGCTTTAAAGTATAATAACAATCATTCCAATCGGAAACAAAGCGCTCCCCTTCAGAAACGGTTTGTTCCATTTCTTCAATGTAACTTGTTACGCCATTTTCATAACCCATTTCTTTGCATATTTTTTCAACTGCTTTATATTCGCTTAAGAATTCCCATTCGTTATTCATACAACTAACCTGCTATTTCTTCTTTGGGTTTTTTCATTGTGAGGGAGATGCGCTTTTTGGGAACGTCAACGGAGAGCACCCAGACAGTTACAATATCACCGACCTTGAGCACCTCTGACGGATGCTTGATATAGCGGTTTGTTATCTGCGAGATGTGCACCAAGCCGTCCTGATGAACGCCGATGTCAACAAACGCGCCGAAATCAATAACGTTGCGTACGGTGCCCTTGAGCTCCATACCCGCCTTCAAATCCTCCATACCCATAATATCGGAGCGGAGAAGCGGCTGGGGCAGCTCGTCACGCGGGTCTCTGCCCGGCTTATTAAGCTCTGAAATAATATCGGCAAGGGTCGGCACGCCGACGTCAAGCTGCTTTGCAAGATTTGCAATGCCGACTTTTTTAACCTCGGCATTAAGTGCGGAGATATTGCCTGCTGCAACGTCCGCATCGCTTACGCCGCAGAGC
>CADBUK010000186.1 GCA_902797915.1 Oscillospiraceae bacterium | reverse complement strand
GCGCTTAAAGAAAATTATTTTCTTGACGACGGCGCTTATCTCGGTACTAAAATTGTTTGTATGCTTGCAAAGCTTAAAAAGCAGGGCAGGGATATTAATGAATTGATTTCAGAGCTGAAAGAGCCCGCAGAAAGTATTGAAATCAGGCTGCCGATAAAGCTTGACGATTTCAGAGATTACGGCGAGAGCGTTATATCGGCGCTTACTGCTTACGCTGAAGAACGAGACGGCTTTGAGGTTGAAAAAGAGAATTATGAAGGCGTCAGAATAAACGTTAACGGCGGATGGTTCTTGCTTCGTCTTTCCGTACACGACCCGATTTTGCCGCTTAATATTGAAAATGACAACCTCGGTATTTGCAAAAAAATTGCCGGGGAGTTAAAAACATTCTTTGCTCAGTTTGATAAACTCGATTTAAGCGGGTTTGACAAGGTGGTTTAATGCTTAAATTTGTTTTCGGCCGTTCAGGCTACGGCAAAACAGAATATTGCTTTTCCGAAATCAAGAGGCTTGTTGATTGCGGAAATAAAGAAATTATACTGCTCACACCCGAGCAGTTTAATTTCACTGCGGAAAAAAAGCTGTTAACTATGCTTAGCGAAAGCAGAATAAATTGTGTTGAAAACCTCAGCTTTTCAAGACTTTCAAATTTAATTTCTCAAAGATTCGGCGGAAATAATTTGCCTGTTCTTTCAAAAGGCTCCAAAGCCGTTTTGATGAAAAAGGCTATTTCTTCGGTTTCTGAGGAATTATGTGTTTTCACACAAAAAACAGAGTATTCCTCGTTTATAAATTCTGTTTTAAAGATTTACGATGAAATGAAATCCTGCGATATATCTTCGCAGGATATGCTTGCCGCGTCCGATAACGTTGAAAAAGATGTTCTTGCTGGCAAACTTCACGATTTTGCGCTGATTTTTGAAAAATACCAAAGTCTTATTGACGGTAAGTATTATGATTCTGCTGATGAGTTTTCACGCCTGTACGGCAAATTGATTGAAACTGATTATCTGAAAGACAAATTTGTGTTTATTGACGGATTTAACGGCTTTGTTGCAAATGAAATTAAACTGCTTGAGCTGATTATTAAGCAGTCAAAGCAGGTTACGGTAACGCTTTGCACGGACTCGTTTTTTGAAAACGACAAATACAATTTGTTCTCTTATGTAAATAAAACGGCACACACATTAAATATGATCGCCGAAAGTAACAGTATTGAGGTTGAGTACGTAAATCTTGATATTAATTACAGAACCGCGAATGACTGTCTTAAATTCTGCGAGCGTAATTTTTACAATAGTATGCCTAAATTATATGACGGCGACGCTGACAGCATTAAGATTTACAAGGCAAAGGATGTTACTGACGAGTGTAATTACATTTCTCTGATGATTAAAAAAAATCTCCGTGCCGGTATTAGAGCGAGGGAAATTGCCGTTATTTGCAGGGATATTGATAAATATTCGGGCGAGCTTCTCAATTCCTTCAGAAAATACGAAATTCCGTTTTTTGATGATGAGCGTCAGTCGATAAAATCACAGCCATTAATGGTATTTGTTAATTATCTTCTCAGATGTGTGATTTATTCTTTCAGGTCTGACGATATACTGAGCCTTGCAAAAACAGGGCTGACAGAGCTTGAGTCAGGCGAAATCAACGCACTTGAAAACTATATTTATCTTTGGAACATAAGCGGCGTTCGCAAATGGGAACAGGAGTTCAAAAACTCAACAAAGGGCTTTACTTCACATATTTCAAAGCGTGACGCTGATGAAATAGAAAAGGTTGAGAATGCAAGAAAATATCTTTTCTCATTAGTTAACAGCTTCAAGTTTAATACAAAAAATGCAACCGCAGCACAAATCAGTGAAGCGGTTTATAACGCTTTGCTTTCCTTTAAGGCAAACGAAAAGCTTAAACAGCTTGCTATGCAATTAAACGATTACGGCAAAGAAGCATTAGCAAATGAACAGGCAAGGATATGGGATTTACTTATGCGGATTTTAAATGACCTGGCAACCGCTTCAGGCGACGACGTTATTTCCGTTAAAGAATACTACGAGCTGTTTAATCTGATTTTGATTAATGAGGATTTAGGCGTATTGCCTCGCGGGCTTGACAATGTGCAAATCGGACAGGCAGACAGAATAAGGGCTGACAATCCCAAGGTTGTATTTATTCTCGGCGCTAACGAGGGGGAATTTCCCGCCGTTGTAACAAGCGGTGGACTTCTTTCCGAAAATGACCGCGTAATCCTCAGCAACAATAATTTTAATCTTTATTCCTTTGGCGAAACGCTTAGCTTTCAGGAACGTTATTTTGCCTATATGGCTGTTGCCGTTGCATCGGAAAGGCTATATGTTACTTATGCTGCAAGCGGCAAAAACGGCTCGGAATCATCAATAGTTTCTTCGCTCAAAAGCATTTTTCCAAATCTTACCGAAACGGCTTTTGCCGATATTCCTAAGCTTGATTTGATTGAAAGCAGGGCAACCGCGTTTGAATTGATGGCTGAAGGTTTTTCCGATAATACGGAGTTTTCCGAGTCTTTGAAAAAGTATTTTTCAGATGACGAAAGATACAATTCCGTTAAGCTTCTTGCTGAAAATACGGATTTGAAAATTGAGAATGAGAATACCGCAACAGAGCTTTTCTCAAAGGATATGTTTATTTCAGCCTCTAAGGTTGAGGATTACTTTAACTGTGCGTTCAGGTATTTCTGCAAATTCGGTCTTAGCGCTAAGCCAAGGGATAAAGCCCAGATGAACGCAATGGAAACGGGAACGGTAATTCACTACGTTCTTGAAAAGATAATATCCGACATCGGTTCAAAAGGACTTTCGGTTAAAACAAATCTTGAAATTAAAGTGCTTGTTGAAAAATATCTTGACGAGTATTTTAACAGCGAGCTTGGCAGTACGCAGGATTTAACAAGCCGCTTTAAATATCAGTTTATGCGTCTTTCAAAAATGCTTGTAAGCGTTGTTGTTCGTTTAAGGGATGAATTTTCGCAAAGTCTGTTTGAGGCAAAGGCGTTTGAGCTTAAAATTGATAAGGACGGCGAGGTTAAACCGCAGATTGTTAATCTTGACAACGGCACATTGCAAATCAGAGGCTCAATTGACAGGGTTGACGTTTATGAAACCGACGGAACCAAGTACATAAGAGTTGTTGATTATAAATCAGGCAACAAGACGTTTAATCTGGCAGACGTGCTCTACGGTTTAAATCTGCAGATGTTTCTATATCTGTTTAACCTATGCGCAGATAAGAACTGCGAGCTCAGCGGAATTCCTGCAGGCGTGCTTTATATGCACGCTTCAAGGGGTGTTTATAATCTTAACAGGGAAAAGACTGATGAAGAAATCGTTAAGAATGATAAGCACGAATATAAAATGAAGGGCGTTGTGCTTTATGATGAACAGCACGACATTCTTGAGGCAATGGAAAAAGACCTCAAGGGTAATTATATTCCCGTATATGTTTCCGCACGTTCAGGCTTAAAGGGCTGCTT
The DNA here is from genome assembly GCA_902797915.1 of Oscillospiraceae bacterium. Classification (GTDB taxonomy): domain Bacteria; phylum Bacillota; class Clostridia; order Oscillospirales; family Acutalibacteraceae; genus Eubacterium_R. Next base: position 2,437 of record CADBUK010000186.1, on the reverse strand, counting down.
TGCTTCATACGAGGAGCTTGGCAGAATAAGCAGAAAGATTAACGGTCTGCTTGCCGAGATGGGCAATAATCTTCATCACGGATATATTAATCAAAACCCGATTGACGGTGCTAATCACGATAAAACCTGCGATTTCTGCGATTATCAGGCGGTATGCGCCGCAAGAAGAATAATTAACAACAGGGAAATGCAGCCGTACAGCGATGAAGAAGTTCTTGAAGTTTTGAAAGGGGAGGAATAAATATGAATTTAACTCCTGCTCAAAAGAATGCGGTTGACGCAAGAGACAGAAATTTAATCGTTTCTGCTGCCGCAGGCTCGGGTAAAACCGCGGTACTTGTACAGCGTGTAATTAAAATGATTACTGCTCCCGAAGCTCCCGTTGATGTTGATAAACTTCTGATTGTAACCTTTACAAATAACGCCGCTGCGGAGATGAAATCAAGAATTTCCGACGCACTTTCCAAAAAGCTTTTGGAACAGCCGAATAACGCAAATATTCTGCGCCAGATGTCATTATTGAATAATGCAAGCATATCAACCATTGATTCATTCTGTCTGAACCTTGCAAAAGAAAATGCTTTTAATCTCGGTATAAATCAGGAATTTTCGGTTTTAGACGAGGCGCAGGCTCAGATTATTGCGGATTCTGCTATTAATTCCGTTCTTGAAAGTTTTTTCGAGGAGAAGGATAAGGATTTCATTTCTCTTGTAGAAATGCTTTCGCCGCCAAAAGACGATAAGGCGCTGATTTCTGCAATTAAGAATTTGCATAATTATATTTATGCTCAGCCTTTCCCGCTTAAATGGCTTGCGGATAAAATTGAAATGTATAATCCGTCTGCTGAATTAGAGGACTCAGATTGGTTTAAATACCTCGGCGGCTATCTGCTTGACGGAATTGACTGCGCCAAGGAGCTTCTAAACAGCTGCTATGGCTTTCTGATTGCAGATGATGAAGCGTATGACAGATACGTAGAAACTCTTGATGACGACGCCGCTTTGATCTCCTCGCTTGAAAGCGCTGTCGGCAACGGATGGGACACTGCTGCAGAAGCATTTAAAAACGCTAAGTTTATTACTCAGAAATACGTCAGAGGCTATACGCCGCCGTATAAAGAGGAAGTTGCTTCAAGAAGAAGCATATATAAAAACATTATTAATAAGCTTTCGGACGTGTTCTGCGCTTCCCAAGCTGATTTCAAAGCCGATAACGCAGCTCTTTACCCCGTGTTAAAAACATTATATAAGGTTGTTGAAGCCTTTGATAATGAGTATTACAAATTAAAGGAAGAGGAAAACTCCTTTACCTTTTCCGATATTGAGCATTTTGCTCTCAAACTGCTCGTCAGTTATGATGAAGACGGTAAGCTTGTCAAGTCTGCATTAGCAAAAGACCTTGAAAGCAGGTATTATGAGATACTTGTTGACGAGTATCAGGACACTAATGAGGCGCAGGATTTGCTTTTTGAACTGCTTTCAAACGGCAAAAATCGCTTTATGGTAGGCGACGTTAAGCAGAGTATATACCGTTTTCGCCTTGCTATGCCGTTCATCTTCAACAGCAAAAAGGAGCTGTATCCGCTTTACAGCAGTGAAGATAACGAAAGCTCGTCGAAGATTATTCTTGATAAGAATTTCCGTTCAAGAAAAGGTGTTTGCGAATTAACAAACTTTCTGTTTTCAACGTTTATGTCAAAGAAAACAGGCGAGCTTGATTATACCTCAGAGGAATACCTTAATTGCGAGGCTGACTATCCCGAAACGGATATACCAAGCGCATATATAAATATCCTGAGCAACGTCAAGGGAGCCGAAGCGGATAAAAATGAAGCGGTATATGTTGCGTCAGTTATTCAGAAGAAGATTGAAAATAAAGAGCAGATTTACGACAACGGAGCTTTAAGGGACATCAGATACAGCGATTTTGTTATTCTGTTACGCTCAGTTAAAAATCATATTTCCACTTACAGTGAAGCACTGACAGAAAGAGGAATTCCCGTAATCTGTGATAATTCGTCGAATCTTTTTGATAACAATGAAATCAAAATGCTGCTTTCATTCTTAAAGGTTATAGATAATCCACAGCAGGATGTTCCTTTGCTTGCGGTTATGATGTCGCCGCTTTACGGCTTTACGCCCGATGAGCTTGCTCAAATCAGGCTTGACGACGTTAATAAATCCGCAAATTTTTATAACAGCGTAATTCTTTCCGAAGCGGATAAGGTACAGCGATTTTTGAAAGAAATTGAGCAGTTCAGAAACATAGTTGTTACAATGTCTGTTGCGTCGTTTATCAGATATATTTGCGAAATCAAAAGCATTTTTGCCTTTGCTTATGCGCTCGGTAACGGGGAACAACGCTGTAAAAACATAAACAAGCTTATTGAGCTTGCAGAGTTTTTTGATTCAACGGAAAACGTAGGCTTAACATCAT
>CADBUK010000185.1 GCA_902797915.1 Oscillospiraceae bacterium | reverse complement strand
TAATACTATTTTTTAACATATTTTTTAAGCGCGGCACAAACGGCGGTTGCAAGCGCCGCCTTAATAATATCGGGAATTATAAACGGAAAAACGCACATTGAAAGCGCGCCGCCGACGGTTATTGACTCCACCTTTCTGGTGTAAACAACAACAAACCATGCCGTGCCGAAGGCATAGCAAACAAGAATTCCGAGCAGCATTGAGGCAAAGCAAACCCACAGCCTGCCGCCGAGAAAATCCACCTCAAGCCCGACGATAAGCGCAGTAAAAACGAAGCCTATTATGTAGCCGCCAGTTACGCCTAAAAGCGCGCCCGCGCCTGCGTTGAAGCCCGAAAACACGGGAACGCCCACAAGCCCTAATAAGATGTAAACCAAAACGGAAAGAACTCCCCTTTTTGCGCCGAAAAGCCCCGCCGCCGTGCAGACGGCAAAGGTCTGCAGAGTTACGGGAACCGCGCCGAACGGAATCTGAACCCACGAGCAAACCGCAATTACCGCCGCAAATACGCCGATATAGGTTAAATCAACCGTTTTAAGCCTGCTGCTTTTGCCCGCCGCCTTTTCTTTCATAAAACCACCGCCTTTTCAAAAAAGGATAATACCGCAAAGCAAAATTGTCAACTAATTTGTGCTTTAAAGGTTTACAATTCGCCCGTGCTTGATAAAATTCTTTATATATGATAATATTAATTAGTTAATAATTTCAGGGGCGCAGTGTATGACAAATAAAAAGATAAACAAGGATTCCATACCCGAAAGGACGAAAAGCTTTAAAATCAGCACAAGAATTACCTTTTCCTCCATACTTGCAATTGTTATTTCAATTGCGGTTATCGCCGTGCTTTCGTCAACCTTCGTCAGCATTGCAAGAAAAAGCTATATACCCGCAAACGCAAGCAAGAGCGATTACTACAGCATTATAAACCAAGTGCAGTGGAACAGCACAATAAGCCAGCTTGCAGAGTGTATTGAGCTTGAGGAAAACCCGCTTGAAGAAATCAAAACCGTTACCGCTCCGCTTGAGCAGAACAAGACGCTGATATATATTGAAAAAGACGGCGAGACCTTTTACCGCACCGAAGGAGAGTTAACCGCGCTTGACGAGGCAAGGAGAATTAACGTAACCGACACGGAGCAAAACAGCTATTATTTCAGCGACGCGGGAATTGCGATTGTTACCCACGTTGAGAGCAACGGCGCCGAATACCTGATTGTAATTTTCAACCCCGAATACTCCGTACCGAACGCCGTTCCCTCCCACTACGGAATTGAAAGGTCGCTTACCGCAAGGGCGTTATTTACACTGCTGGCAATAGTTTTGGTGTTCATAATCGCAATCGTTGTAATTTCGCTTATCACGTCAAAAACAATCGTTAACCCGATTAACAAAATCGCAAAGGGCGCAAACGAAATTGCAAAGGGCAACCTTGATTACGAAATTCAGTATAAATCCAAAAACGAGCTCGGCGAGCTTGCCGAAAGCTTTGACGATATGCGCAAGCGGCTTAAAAGGGCGCAGATTGATAAAAACGAGGCGGCGCAGCAGCAAAAGGAAATGATTGCGGGAATTGCGCACGATTTAAGAACGCCGCTGACCTCCGTTAAGGGTTACGTTGAAGGTCTGCGCGACGGCATTGCCGACACGCCTGAAAAGCAGGAACGTTATCTTGAAACGATTTACGACTCCACCTGCTCAATGGACATAATGCTGAATGACCTGCTGACCGTTTCAAAGCTTGTGCTCGGCAAAATTGAGCTGCACTGCGAAAAGGTTTTGCTTTCGGACTTTAATGAATTTGCCATTCAGCTCGGCAAGGAAATTGAGTACGACGATTTTGATTTTGAGTTTATTGACAATTCAAAAACCAACCCCACGCTGTTTCTTGACACCGACCGTTTTTCAAGGGTTATTGACAACGTAATTTCAAACAGTGTAAAATACAGAAATCCGAACGAAAAGGGCAAAATTATTCTTTCCGTTTCAGAATATGAGCGCAACATCATTTTTGAGATTGCAGACAACGGAATGGGCGTTGAGCCCGAAAGCCTGCCGAGAATTTTTGACACGCTGTACCGTGCCGACAAGGCGCGCAGCAACGTTTCAGACGGCAGCGGACTCGGTCTTTCCGTATGCAAGCAGCTTGTTGAACTGCACGGCGGAATGATTTGGGCGCAGAACAACTCTATGGGCGGGCTGTCAATTTTCATTTCCCTGCCTAAATATGAAAAAGAGGATTAACCTATGAAAAAAATTCTTGTAATTGAAGACGATTTGAATATTCAGGAGCTTGAAAAGGATTACCTTGAGGCAAATAATTTTGCCGTTCAGACCGCGTCCGACGGCAAAGAGGGCTTGACGCTTGCGCTTGAGGAGGATTTTGACTTAATCCTGCTTGACATTATGCTGCCCGAAATTGACGGGCTTGACATCTGCCGCCGCGTACGCGAGCACAAGGATATTCCGATTTTGCTTGTAAGCGCAAAAAAGGACGACCTTGACAAAATCAAGGGGCTCGGCTTCGGCGCCGACGATTACATTGTTAAGCCGTTTTCTCCGAGCGAGCTTGTTGCAAGGGTTATTGCACATCTCAGCCGTTACCAGCGCCTGACGGCAAAGGAGCCTGCAAAAAAATTTGCCCCGCTTGTTGAGATTGATAATCTGAAGCTTGACGGTAATTCGCGCCGCGCGTTTATTAACGGCGAGGAGCTGCTGTTAACCAACAAGGAATTTGACCTGCTTTACTACCTTGCGTCAGGGCCTAACACGGTTTTCAGCAAGGAAAAACTGTTCAGCGAAATATGGAAATACGACGCCATCGGCGAAACCTCAACCGTTACGGTACACGTTAACCGCATACGCGAAAAAATCAAGGAGGTTGACCCGACGCTTGATTACATCCACACCGTCTGGGGTAAGGGGTACAGGTTTAATAAATAGTTTACAGTGTAAAAATATATAAATATGTTATTAAGTTGCCCTCGGTTTTTTGACCGAGGGTTTTTATTTTGAAAAAGTTTTCATTTTTTTAAAGTTCATTTTAAGTTTTGGGGTTATGCTGTGCTTGAAAACAAGAGAGGCGCATCTCTGATAATAAACCCGAATAAACTTAAAGGAGCAAACCTATGAAAAAGGTATTAAGAAAAAGATATATTAGAAATACCATTATGATTGCAATGGTAATTGTGCTTGCGGCGTGTTCCTGCTTCACTTACGGATACGCCAAGGAGCAGGCGCAAAGCAACGCAATTGACAGCATAAAATCTCAATTCGGCGAAATGCCGAGCGGTCAGCCGCCGCAATTTGACAATTCTCAAAGTAATAACGGGCAAAGCTCTGACGGCGAGCAGACCACCGACCAACCTCAAGCCCCGCCCGAAATGCAAAACGGCGACACACAGAACGGCGACGGCGAAAGCGCACCGCCCGATATGCAGAACGGCAACGGCGAAAACACTCCGCCCGATATGAACGGCTCGACCGGCGAAAATGCCGACGGCAGCCAAAGCGCAAACGGACCGAGCAAGAGCCAGAACGGTCCGAGCAAGAGTAGCTCAGACAGACCCCAGCGCCCGAACGATAACGGCGCAGGAACTGCAGATGAAGGTCAGCAATCCGACGGCACGGGCGATGAGGACACAACAAAAAGCGCAAACGGTCCGAGCGAGAACGGCAACCAACAGATGCCGAACAACGACGGCAATAATCAGCAGATGACACCGCCCGATTTCAACGGCGATATGAGCAATATGGGCGGCAGTGCAACAGCGCAGATTGACACGGCTTATGTAGTAATTCTCGGCGCTGAAAACCTTTTGCTTGCAGCAGTGATTGTTTATTTAATCCTTTCAGGCTTCAACAAGAGAGGCTTTAAAGCAACGTTAAAGAACACTAAAAACGCAATTATATTTACGCTTTCGGTTTTGATTATTGCGGGCGGAATAACCTTTGCACAATTTGCAATTTCAGGTAAAACCGAAATTCCGTTTGACAGCAGACCGCAGTTCAGCCAAAGCGAGCGCCCCGAATTTCCGAGCGAAAACGAGAGCACAACGCAGGAACAGGCAACCGACAACGCGGGCACGAACGAAGCATAAACAGATTACGACGCGTGGCAAATCTCTCCCTTTCATATCATCTCTCCTTTCTAAATACGAAATACCACGCATTACATAAAAAACGACTGCACATTCTGTGCAGCCGTTTTTTGTTGCTTATTCGGTTTTGCCCATTACAAGAAGCGGGTCAACATATTCCCCGTCCAGCTTTGTTTCAAAATGCAGGTGGCTTTGCGCGGTTTTTTCAAACGGAACTGCGCCGAGAGTGCCGACAAGCTGACCGATTTGCACCTCGTCGCCCTCCGATACCGCAACGGAATCGAACCCGCAATACCTTGCAACAAGCGTGCCGCCGTGGTCAATTTCAACCGTCATACCGAGCAGGCTGTCGTTATAAACGCTGAGCACAAGACCGTCGTTGATTGCGAAAACGTCCTCGCCTGCCTCGCCCTTAAAATCAATAGCGGGGTGGCTTCGGTAATCGCCCATAGTTTCGTTTTTAACAAGCTCCTGCGTATAGCCGTTAACAACCGCCTCGCTTAACGGATACTGATAAAAGCTTTTGTACGGCGTGTTGCTGTCCGTCTGCGGCATTGAAGCGGGCTCCGTTTCAGCTTCCTGCGTTTCGGGCTCCGTGGCGGCAGTGCTTTCCTCTGTTGTAGTTTCAACCACGGTAACGCTGCGCTGAACGGCAGTTGTTTCCTCAATAGTTGTATTTTCGTTAACATCATTTGCCGGCTTGGTTGTAAAATAAACAACTGTGCCGAGGGCAATAATAGAAACGCAGATAACAGAAAACAAAGCCTTTAAATTTCTGTTATCCTTTTTAGCTTTAAAATTTGATGACATAAAAAAACACCTCTGCCCTTATTTTGAGCAGAGGCGTTTGATTTTATTCAGGATTTTTTTCATTTTTAACAGCCTGCATTATATCAAGGCAGGTGCGTACGGTTTCAAGCGTGGACTCTGCGCCGAGCTTTACCGAAACGAAAGGCTTTTTGCCTGCGGAAAGCATAACCCTGCCCTTCATAACCTTATTGAGCGCCATAACGCAATCAATATCGGGCTGCGCCATATAAAGCGTAACCGCGCCGTTTTTCTGCGTAATTTCATAAACGCCGAGATTTGCGGCTGAGTTACGCAGAAGCGAAACCTCAACCAAGCCCAGAATAGATTCGGGAGGAGTGCCGAAGCGGTCTTTAAGCTCGTCGTAAACGTCCTTGGCGTCAGCGTCGTTTCTGATGGCGGCAATACGCTTATACATTGAAAGGCGCTGCGGAGTGGAGGCAATATAATCCTCGGGTATATGCGCCTCAATCGGCAAATCAATAAGACATTCAGGCTTTTCCTCGCCCTCTTTAAGCTCGCCCTTTTCCTCTGCAACAGCCTCGCCGAGAAGCTTTAAATACATATCATACCCGACGGCTTCCATATGCCCGTGCTGGCGGTTGCCGAGCAGCGAGCCCGCGCCCCTGATTTCCAAATCGCGCATTGCAATTTTAAAGCCCGAGCCGAACTCCGTGTACTCGCGGATTGCCTCAAGCCTTTTGGTTGCGACGTCGGAAAGCTCCTTGCCGCGCGTAAAGGTAAGATATGCGTAGGCACGGCGTGAGCTTCTGCCCACCCTGCCGCGAATTTGATGAAGCTGGGCAAGCCCCATACGGTCTGCATTTTCAATAATAAGGGTGTTTACATTTGCAACGTCAACGCCCGTTTCAATAATCGTGGTGCATACAAGGATGTCGATTTTGCCGTTGATAAGCTGCGCCCAGACGTCAGACAGCTGTTCCTCGGTCATTCTGCCGTGAGCAATACCGACGTGCGCCTCGGGAATTTCATTTTTAATTTTTACTGCAATATGGTCTATGGTTTCTATATTATTGTGCAGGTAATAGCACTGACCTCCGCGCGCAAGCTCCCTTTGCATAGCCTCAACCAAAACGCCGAAATCATATTCAAGCACATAGGTCTGCACGGGGTAGCGGTCGCCCGGCGCTTCCTCAATCAAGCTCATATCACGAATACCCGAAAGCGCCATATTAAGCGTTCTCGGAATAGGCGTAGCGGAAAGAGTAAGCACGTCAACGCGCGGGAACTTTTCTTTAATTTTTTCCTTCTGCGCAACGCCGAAGCGCTGTTCCTCATCAACAATCAAAAGCCCCAAATCCTTAAAGGCAATATCCTTGCTGATAATGCGGTGTGTGCCGATTAATAAATCCACCCTGCCCTCGCGCAGCCCCTTCAAAACCTCTTTCTGCTTTGTGGGGGAAACGAAGCGGGAAAGCATTTCCACTTTTACGGGAAACGCCTCCATCCTAAGCCTTGCGGTGTTAAAATGCTGCATTGCAAGCACCGTTGTAGGCACCAGCACGGCGCACTGCTTGCCCTCTGAAATACATTTGAAGGCGGCACGCAGAGCAACCTCTGTTTTACCGAAGCCGACATCGCCGCAAAGCAGGCGCTCCATAGGCACGGGGCGCTCCATATCCTGCTTTATTTCCTGTACGCAGCGAAGCTGGTCGTCCGTTTCATCGTAAGCAAAGCGCAGCTCAAAATCACGCTGCAAATCAGTATCCTGCGAAAAGGCATAGCCCTTCGTGCTCATTCGCTTTGCATAAAGCGCAATCAGCTCCTTAGCCATATCCTTGACGGAGGAACGCACCCTTGCCTTTGCCTTTTTCCATTCAGCGCCGCCGAGACGGTTAACCTTTACGTTGTTGTTTTCGCCGGGGCCAATGTATTTTGAAACCAAATCAAGCTGAGTTACGGGGACGTACAAAGTGTCCCCCTTAGCGTATGAAATCTTGATATAATCCTTTTTAACCTTATTGAGCTCAAGCGCGTGAATTCCCTCAAAAACGCCAATACCGTGCACATTGTGAACGATATAATCGCCGACTGCAAGCTCGTCAAGCGAATGAATGGCGTTTTTAGAGTCAACCTTTTTGCGCTTCTTTTTCTGCTGCAGGGATTTGATGTGGGTAATGAGGGCAAACTTGATTTCCGAAACCTGAAAGCCCGCGTTAATCGTGCCCGTTGTAACGGTAACGGCGCCCTTTTGAAATTCCATAGGATAACCCGCGCAGAAAACCGCGTTAATTCCGTCGTCAATCAAATCGTCGGCAAGCGCCTTTGCGCTTCTTGTGGTACCCGCCATAACGCAAACCGTGTAGCCGCTTTTAAGCAGGGGCACAACGTCGTCTTTAAGCTGTGAAACCGTACCGTTCCAGGCGTTAAAGCTCTGTATCTGAAAGCTTGAAAGATGTGCAACGGGGGTGTCAAACGAGCCTCGCGGAAGCGAATCAAGATACACCGCGCCGTTTGAAGTATAAACATCCTTCAGCTCATCGAAATCAAGCTGAAATTTATCAAGCCCCTTACAGAGCGTGCCGTTTTCAAGCAGCCACTTAACCTGCTCCTGCATAAGCTTATCGGCGGCGTTAATGCGTTCCTTAACCTTGGCACTTTCGCACACGATAAGCAGCCCCGAAAGGTAATCAAAAATGCCCTTGCTTTCATAAGCGAGCGGCAGGTATTTATCGTTACATATCAGCGACGAGCCGTTTTTCAGCAAATCGCAGTCCGCATAAAGCGCGTCCCTTGCTTTAACCGCCTTGCCCTGCAAGCCCTTTGCGAGCGCTTCAATTTTCTTTACAAAGCGTTCGTCGGACTCAAAAAGCACCTCGGTTGACGGCGCAATTTCAATTTGTGAAAGCTTGCCCGTACGGCGCTGGGTGACAATATCAAAGGACGATATACCGTCCACCGCGTCGCCCCAGAGCTCAAGCCTTACGGGCTCCCTGAAGCTTGGCGGAAAAATATCTACAATACCGCCCCTTACGGCAAACTGTGAGGTGCCGTCCACCTGCTCATAGCGCGAATAGCCCGCATAAACGAGAAACGAAATCAGCTCGTCAAGATTTACCATATCGCCAACCCTGATAACCCTTGTGCGCTTTTTCAGCTCCGCGGGCGGCATTGTAAACTGGCAGGCGGCTGTAACGGAACAGACTACCGCCGTGTATTTCTCATCTAATATTTTTGACAGCACGCCGAGGCGGATATGCTCAAAATCGTGCGAAATGCCCGCAACCTCCTGCAAGGTAAACTCGCGGGAGGGGTAATACAGAACGCCCGACTGAACGGCGCTGAGATTTTCGCTCATTCTGATTGCAGAGGTTTCGTCAGGCATAACAACAAGGGCGCGTTCGCCCTTTGACTGCATAAGAGAATGAATAAAATGCGCTTTTACCGCGTCGGAAACACCGATAGCCCCGCAAGGCGTACCCCCGGGGGTTACCGCTTTTGCGAGGCTTGAAAATTCACTGCTCTTTTCAAATAGCTTTGAAAAGCAAGACATAAGAATATCTACTCCTATTATGTTTATATTAATTAAACTCGTTCATTGCTGCGTCTACGCCATCAGATACAATCACTTCAACTGCGCTGCCCGCATTTTCAAGCGCCGTTTTTAAATCGGGCTGCTGCTCCTTGGGAAAGGTGCCGAGCACCCAGTCAACCAAATCCATAAGTGCATCGGGCTTTTTGCCGACGCCGATTTTAACGCGCGGAAACTCCTCGGTTCCAAGGTGGGAAATAATGCTTTTCAAGCCGTTATGTCCGCCCGCGGAGCCCTTGCGCCTGACGCGGATTTTGCCGACGTCAAGGGTAACGTCATCGGAAAGGATAATAATATTTTCAGGGGCGATTTTGAAAAACCTTGCAGCCTCGCCCACAGCCTCGCCCGAATTATTCATAAAGGTTTGCGGCTTCATAAGCAGGCAGCGGCGCCCGCCGATTTTTGCGTCCGCAACAAGCGCGTGGAATTTAAGCTTTTTAATATCTACATCAAGCTGCCTTGCAAGCAAATCAATTGCAAGAAAGCCCGCGTTATGCCGCGTCATCTCATATTTTCCGCCGGGATTTCCGAGGCCGACAATCATATAATCATACGACGACGAGCCGCCGAAATCCTTTTTTCTTTTGAATATCATAATTAATCCTCAAGGGCGCATCAAAACGATGCGCCCCTTATAATTACTCTGTTTTTTCAAATTCTGAAAATTCCCTTTCCTCATCGGGCTTTTCATAATTGTACATATTTTCGTCCTTAACGTGCTTTGCAATAAACTCGTCGCGGTCGAACAGCTCGTCAGCCTTAATCTTCCAGAGCTTTGCAGCCTCAATGGTTTTGTCAAACAGCTCGTTTGCAGACTCGGGATGCTGCATTTCCGTTGAATATGCGCCCGTTTCGGCAACCATTTTGCTGATTGCGCCAGGATTGTCAAGCACGGGGCACGGACGAAGCATATTGTTTGAGAACGGCTGATTGCGCTTGTAAGCCATAAAGAGCGGGCTTTGAAGCGCCTCTAAAACGGAATGGTCCTTAATATTAACGTTTGAGTAATGAACAAACGCGCAAGGCTCGCAGTCGCCGTTTGAATTGATGTGGAAATAATGCCTGCCGCCTGCGATACAGCCCTGAACATACTCGCCGTCATTCCAGAAATCAAGGGCGAAAATCGGCTTTGTTTCGCGCCATTCGTGCATCTTTTTATACATAAGCGCACGCTGGTCGGCTGAAACCATAAGCTCCTTAACCGCACCGTTACCCGTCGGCATATATGTAAAGAACCATGCAAAACGAACGCCCTTGTCAATAAGCCAGTCAATATATTCATCGGAAGCAAGAACATCCGTGTTTTTGCTTGTATAGCACAGGGAAGCGCCGAAGGGAATTCCCCTGTCCTTCAGTCTTTTCATAGCGGCGGTGCATTTTTGGAAGGTACCCTTGCCGCGACGGAAATCGTTTTCCTCCTCATAACCCTCAATTGAGAAGGCGGGGAAGAAGTTGCCAACCTCGCCGATTTCATCAGCAAAGCTGTCGTCAATAAGCGTGCCGTTTGTGAAGCTCATAAAAATACAATCGGGATTTTCACGGCAAAGGCGCATTAAATCTGCGCGGCGCATAGTCGGCTCGCCGCCTGTGTAAAGGAACATATATGTACCGAGTTCCTTTGCCTGACGGATAATCCTTGCCAAATCCTCGTAAGAAAGCGAGCTTGAATGGCCGTACTCGGCAGCCCAGCAGCCCGTGCATTTAAGGTTGCAGGCAGCGGTGGGGTCCATAAGAATTGCCCACGGAACGTTACAGCCGTACTTTTCAATTGCCGCCATACGAACGGAATAGCTGTTGATTGCAACGTTCATAAGCGGCGGAATCATCTTATTGAGCGTATGCTCGTTTGTTTCACATATAACCGCCTTTGCAAAGCGCATCCAGTTATTATCAGGGTCATCCATAACCTTGTGCAGACCTGCATAAGTGGAACGGTTAACCTTTTTAACATCAGCCTTTTCAAGCAATGCAAGAATTTTAGGAGCGTTTTTGTTAAAATCCTTCCTTGCAAACTTTACTGCCTCTTTAACGGCAATGCTCATAGCAGTTTCTTTTAAAGATTTCATTTCTATTATCCTCTTATCATATTAATAATATCTAACATATTTTTAAATTGAACGTGAGATAAACTATAATACCTTTTAAATAAAAAGTCAAGGCGTTTGTTTCTTTATTAATAAATTTATAATTATTCAATTATATTTAACAAAACTGCCGTTTAAAACCTGATTTGGAATTTAAGGCGGTAGGTTTTGCCCGTTTTGTTCATATATTTTTCGTTGCACATAGCGCCCCAGCTGTCATATCCGCCTACGCCCTGCTGGCGTGCAATTGCGCGGACAACCGTTTTGTTAACGGGCGGTAAGTCCTTAATGTGCCAGGTTTCCTCAAGCTCCAGCGGAAGCCAGTGGCAAGCGTTAAATTCCATAACGGGCTCTGCAACAAGGGTAAAGGTTTTTTTATTGCCCACAAGCGTTGCATACCTTACGCCCGTTCTGTTGCCGCATTCCTGCGGTTTAAGATAATCGGTGTACATATCCGTTACGGTTGTGTTGTAAACGCCGATTTTTGTGCCGTTATTGCGGTCAATATAGTTTTCAAACGGGCCTTCGCCGAGATATGTAACGTTTTCAAAATCTGCGGGAAGCTCAAAGAGCATTGAAACCTCGGGAACCTCGGGCAGCGCCTCGTCGGGATAGAACTGCATATCAACCTCTATGCCCTTTGAGGTAATTGTGTAAACGATAATTGCTTTTGATACGGGCTGGGTGCGAACGGTTGCACCGCAGGTTACAACAACCTTTTTGCCGCCCTCAAGAACCTTATAGCCCTCGATTGAGAAGCAGGTGTTGTTATAAATACCGGGGGTGTTGCCCGCGTCGCGCCAGCAGCCGAGCCTTGAGCCCTGACGGTTACCGCGGTCATTATCGGTAAGCGCACGCCAGAAATTAAGGCGAACAGGCGCCTGCAGCAGCTCCTCGCCGCCAACCTTGATTGAATAGAGCTGATTACGCTCTCTCTTTTCAAAGCGGATGTTAATATCCTCGCCGATAATGCGCAGTGAGCCGTAAGTGTCGGCAACGATGAGTTCCTCGTCTGTTTCAAGCTCATCGTAGGTGTTTTCAAACTCGTTGATAACAAACTGCTCCTCGGCAACTATATGACCCGCTTCGGAGAAGGCGTTATCCTCCTTGGTACGAAATTCAAGGTTAAGATAGCACTCGGTATTTGTAATCCTGTTGAGCTCTAAATCTACAACGGTTTTCTGATTAGGCGCAAGCTCAACGTCAAGCGTGCCCTCCCTGAGAACTCCCTTATCCGAGCACTGACACCAGTAAAGCTCATACTCGCTAAGATTTGTGAACAGGAATTTATTTTTAATTTCGATTACGCCCTTTTCAGCGTCAATCGCCTTGAAATCAACGTTCTGATAAAGCTTTTTGATTTCGTACAGCTTCGGTGTTGGCTTGCGGTCGCCGAACAGAAGTCCGTTGCCGCAGAAATGCCCGTCGTGCGGATTTTCGCCGAAATCACCGCCGTAAGCAAGGTACTCCACTCCGTTTTCATCAGTGGTTTTGATAGACTGGTCAACCCAGTCCCAAACGAAGCCGCCCTGCAGGCAGGGATATTTGTCCCAAAGCCTTGTGTATTCGTCCGTAGAGCCGCAGGAATTACCCATTGCGTGAGTGTATTCGCATAGGATGAACGGTCTGCCGTCCCTTGCGGTTACGGCGTATTCCTCCTGAAATTCAGGGGTTGCATACATCTTGGACATAACGTCGGAAAGCTGAGGCTCCATCGGGTCGTTATGGCACTCAAAATGAACAAAACGGCTCGGGTCAGCCTCCTTTATCCAATTATACATCTTCTTTGGCGTTTCGCCGCCGAGGCTTTCGTTACCAAGGCTCCAGCAAACTACGCAGGTGCAGTTTTTATCCCTGTTATACGTTGCCTTAATGCGCTCCATACAAGCCTTTTCCCACTCGGGTCTTGAGTCGGGCAGCTGAGGGCAGCCGATAATCTTTGACCAGTAGGTGCCGTGGGTTTCCATATTATTTTCATCAATAACGTAAAGCCCGTATTCATCGCAGAGCTCCAGCCAGCGAGGGCAGTTGGGGTAATGCGAGGTGCGCACGGCGTTAATATTGTTCTGCTTCATAAGCAGGATGTCCGTAAGCATTACGTCCTCGGTAATGTACCTGCCCTTTTCGCAGTCAAATTCGTGGCGGTTTGTGCCCTTAAACACAACTCTCTGCCCGTTGATTTTGATAATGCCGTTATCAATCTCAACCTTGCGGAAGCCGAATTTCTGGCTGATATATTCAATCGGAATGCCGTTGTTTTTCAGCGTTAAAACGAGTGTGTAAAGGTTGGGATGCTCCGCGCTCCAGAGCTTTGCGTTTGTTACGATTGCCTTGAGTGCGGTAACGTTATCCTCCTCGGCATATCTGCTGTCAATCGCAACGGTTTCGCCGTTTTCATCAAGAATGCTTGCGTCGATTGAAAGCCCCTCATAAGCGCCGTTGGTTTTAATGATAGCCTCAAAATAACCGTCGTTCATCGTTTCGCTCGGCTCTGCTTTAATGATGAAATCGCGGATGTATTCCTTTTCGGTTGTGTAGATATACACATCGCGGAAAATGCCCGCCATACGCCACATATCCTGACACTCAAGCCATGAGCCCGTGCACCAGCGGTAAACCTCAACGCCGATTACGTTTGAGCCCTCAACAAGATAGCGGGTAATATCAAATTCGGAACGGTGGAAGGTGGATTCGCTGTAGCCGACCCTTTCACCGTTTATGTAAAGATAAAAAGCGGATTCAACGCCCTCAAGGCAGAGAACAACCCTTTTTGAAAGCACGCTTTGATTAATATGTATTCTCTTAAGATAGCAGCCTACGGGGTTGTGCTTTGTAGGAGCATTCGGTGGGCAAATGTCCTCCGAGCCCTCCCAGGGGTAGCGCACATTGCAGTACTGATTCTGGTCGTAGCCCTGCATGGTCCAGGAGCCGGGAACCTGAATGCTGTCCCAGTTATGAGCGTCATAATGGGGCTGTGCAAAATCAGTGGGCTTATAAGCATAATTCTTGTAAAGCTTAAACTTCCACTTACCGTTCAGAAGCTTGCAGCGGGAGGAGGAGTATCGGTTTGCCGTTTTTGCCTCGTTAAAACTCTCATAAGGCATAAGTGTTGCGTGCTGAGGAAGCTTATTAACCGCAACAATTTCGGGATCGGACTGCCATTCCATATAGCCGTCAATAAAGTTTCTTTCCATATTAATCTCCTTAGAAAAATACTTCTGCTGATTTTAAAAATACTATCGTCTGTGGTAAATCCCCTCGTGGAAGCCCTCCTGCCTGAGCGCTACGCCGAAGGACTGAAGCAAAATGGCGATATCCATTCTGATACTCCAGTTATCGCAATAAAGCTTATCAAGCTTCATTTTTTTCATAAGGGAAATGCTGTCCCTGCCTTTAATCTGCGCAAGCCCCGTAAGACCAGGACGGAAGCGGTAAACGCCGTATTCAAGCCTCATTCTGTGCGCCCTGATTTCGCTTGAAATAAGCGGACGCGGACCGACGAAGCTCATATCCCCCTTCAGAATATTCCAAAGCTGCGGCAGCTCGTCAAGGCTTGTTTTCCTCAGTATTCTGCCAACCTTTGTAATATATTGCTCAGGGTTTTCAAGCTCGCCCGTTGCGCAGTTCGGGGTGTTGTTGCGCATTGTCTGAAACTTGTAAATCCTGAACGGCTCTCCCCTCCTGCCGCGGCGTTCGTGGCTGAAGAAGATGCTGGTGTCGGGTGTGAAGAAATTAATTACGCAAATTAAAATGAAAAGCGGCGAAAGGATTATAAGCGCAAGCAGTGACGCAACAATGTCAAACAAGCGCTTAAACTTGATTGGCGCAAACCATTTTTTAAAAAATTCTTTCATATTTATAATTCCGTTATAATTATAATTTTACTTAAAACTATATATGCACAC
This sequence comes from Oscillospiraceae bacterium, assembly GCA_902797915.1. GTDB lineage: Bacteria > Bacillota > Clostridia > Oscillospirales > Acutalibacteraceae > Eubacterium_R. Next base: position 483 of record CADBUK010000185.1, on the reverse strand, counting down.
AATTTTTTGACATTATACCATATATATATAGAATATGCAATTTATTTATCGTATTTTAATACTTTTTTAACCTAATATTATTTTTTTTATTAATATATTAAATGCGTGTTGAAATTTTTCAGCTGATTGTATATAATATATTTTAATATGCTTTTATATGAAAGGTGTGTTAATTATGAAAAAGGCACTTTCGTTGGTTCTATCAGTAATACTTATAGCTTCGGCATTCAGCGCCTGCTCAGCAGGGCCGGGTTCAGCGATGACAGAAGAAAATATTTCCGCAACAGTTGACGCCGCTTTTACTGCGCTTGCTGAATTTGACGAAGAGGCGCTTGATAAATATGTTGATTCCAAAACCCTTGATATTATTATGGGCTTTGCAAAGGATCACGAACAGTTTAAGGATTTGGGAAAAGCAATTTTTTCCTCCCTTTCCTATGAAATAAAAAGCATTGATCTTGAAAACAAAACCGTTACCGTAAC
>CADBUK010000184.1 GCA_902797915.1 Oscillospiraceae bacterium | reverse complement strand
GTTATTTATACTTAGATTGGATTTATACAGACAGGGGGCGTACCCCTGTCTTTCTTTTTTACTCTTCGCGGTTGCACTCTTTTTGCGAATGGGTTGGATATTAATGTATATAATATAAATATACTGTGTTAGCACCCGGAGTAAAAAAGTGCTGAGATTTTCAAAAATTTCACAAAAAAGTATTGACAAACGAGAGCAAAGGATATAATATATACACAAGAGTTAGCACTCTTGGATTGAGAGTGCTAATTGATGAAAACGAAGGGGGTGCAGAGAGTGATTGGCGAAAGGCGTGCCGCTATATTAAGCCTGATTATTGACAGCTATATCAAAACGGGCGAACCTATCGGCTCAAAAACAATTTCAAATCTTTTGCCTTATCAGATTTCCAGCGCCACCATCAGAAATGAAATGGCTTACCTGTCAGAGCTCGGGTTTTTGCAGCAGATGCACACAAGCGGCGGCAGGGTTCCGAGCAACGCTTCGTTCAGGTATTATGTTGACCACCTGATGCGCCCAAAGCAGCTTGACGAATATGAAAAGGAACGCATTGCAAGCGCGCTTTCGGTAAACGCAAGCGACCCCGAAAGGCTTTTGCGAAACGCTTCGGTACTGCTTGCGCAGGTCAGCGGATGCGCTGCTTTTTATAACATAGTTAAGGATGAGCTTGACTGCGTACAGGGCGTGGATATAATCCCTACGGGCGGCAACAAGGCAATGCTTGTTATGCTTTCCGTCGGTGGTAAAATCAAATCCTCAATCTGCAGGCTGTCCTGCCCGCTTGACGATGATTATAAAGCGCTGTTTTATTACATCGCAGCCGAATATTTCGTCGGCACTCCGCTAACGGACATCAACCTTGCGTTAATTCAAAGCACGGCGCCCGTTCTGAAAAACAGGCTGTTTGATATGCTTCCCGTGCTGACAACGCTTTGTTCAATCTGTTCGGAGGCGGCTGACGGCTCGCTTCACATTGAGGGCGAAACAAATCTGCTTTCGCACACGGAGCTCGGCAGCGGGGTGTATAAGCTGCTTACCTTCCTGACCGCCAAGGACCAGATTGCCGATTTACTTTTGCAGTACGCAAAGCACGGCAGGGAAAAGGAGCTTTTCATAGGCGAGGAAAATTACCACCCCGAGCTGAAAAACACCGCAACGGCTATGGCAAGGTTTAATTACAACAACAGCCAGACCGCAGTTTTAGGCATTATAGGCTCAACGAGAATTGATTATGCTTCGGTTCTTCCGCGAGTGGAATATATAATGAATATTGTAAAGGAATTTCTCCAAAAAGGAGGCGCAGTAATTGAGTAAGAAGGAAACTAAAACCTCTCAGGAGGAAAAGGAAACAAAAAAAGCCAAGGCGGCTGAAGAGGCTGCCGAGGAACAGCCTGCAGAGGCTGAGGCAGAGGAGCAGGAAGAAGCTGAAAAATCAGAGGAAAACCCGCTCGAAAAGGAGCTTGCGGACACAAAGGAACAGCTGCTCCGACTCAAAGCCGAATATTCAAATTTCAGAAAGAGAAGTGAAAAGGAAAAGCAGGAAACCTTTAATTTTGCAAAGGCTGAAACCTTAAAGGAGCTTTTGCCTGCAATCGATAACCTTGAAAGAGCGCTTGCAAACGAGCAGCAGGATTTTGAGGGGCTTAAAAAAGGCGTGGAGATAACCTATAACGGCTTTATCAACACCTTTTCAAAACTCGGGGTTGAAGCGTACGGCGATAAGGGCGACATCTTTGACCCAAATCTTCACAACGCGGTAATGCACGTTGAGGATGAAAACTTTAAAGACGGCGAGATTGTTGACGTCTTCCAGCGCGGATACAAAATCGGCGACAAAATTATCAGACCTGCAATGGTCAAATCAGCAAATTAATTAAAAAATAATCATTACGGAGGATAAATTATTATGGCAAAGATTATTGGTATTGACTTAGGTACAACAAACAGCTGCGTAAGCGTAATCGAGGGCGGCGAGCCCGTTGTAATCACAAACTCAGAGGGCGCAAGAACCACTCCGTCCGTTGTTGCATTCAGCAAGGACGGCGAAAGAATGGTTGGTAACGTTGCAAAGCGTCAGGCTATCACAAACCCTGAAAGAACAATCAGCTCAATTAAAAGACATATGGGCTCTGATTTCAAGGTTGACATTGACGGCAAGGCTTACACCCCTCAGGAGATTTCCGCAATCATTCTGCAGAAGCTTAAAACAGACGCCGAAAGCTACCTTGGCGATAAGGTAACAGAGGCTGTTATTACGGTTCCCGCTTACTTCACTGACGCACAGCGTCAGGCTACCAAGGACGCAGGCAAAATCGCAGGTCTTGAGGTTAAGAGAATTATCAACGAGCCC
>CADBUK010000183.1 GCA_902797915.1 Oscillospiraceae bacterium | reverse complement strand
TGCGGCGCGGACAGCCTGAGAGACGTTACCGCTTTCCCGAAGGTTCAGAACGCGAGCGAGCTTATGAGCGGCGCACCCGCGGTTATTGACGATATTCAGCTTGACGAGCTCGGCATTGAGCTTGCAAAGAAAGAGGAAGACTGATGAGCAATTTTTTTGCAATGGTTAACCGAATGAAGCTGATTAACCGCTGGGCGCTGATGAGAAACACGGCAACGGAAAACATTGCCCAGCACAGCCACAACGTTGCGGTTATAGCGCACGCGCTGTGCGTAATAGGCAATAAAAAATTCGGCAGGAATTATGACGCCGAACGCTGTGCCGTGCTTGCGCTGTACCACGACACGACAGAGGTTATCACGGGCGATATGCCAACACCGGTTAAGTATTATAACGACAGTATTCAGAGCGTTTACAAGGACGTTGAGGCAACTGCGGGCAAAAGGCTGCTTAATATGCTGCCCGAGGAATTCAGGGAAGATTACACCCCGCTGTTTGAAAAGCGGGAGGAGGACGCAGAGCTTTGGAAAATCGTAAAAGCCGCGGATAAAATCGACGCGCTGATTAAGTGCATTGAGGAAAACCGAATGGGCAATCTCGAGTTTGACAAGGCGCTTGAAGCCCAGCAGAAAAAAATCGACGAAATTGATATGCCCGAGGTTGAGTATTTCAAAACGGAATTCTTACCCGCATATTACCTTACCCTTGACGAACACACAAAATAAAGCATTATGAAACTTTGCGATTTGCACACACATTCATATTATTCGGACGGCTCCCTTTCCCCTGCCGAGCTTGTTAAGCTTGCGGAGAAAGCGGGGCTTTCTGCTGTTGCGCTGACCGACCACAACACCTCAAAGGGACTGCCCGAATTTATGGAGGCAGGCAGAAACAGTGTTATTGAAACCGTTGCAGGCTGTGAGTTTTCAACGGATTACGAGGGCACGGAGCTGCACATAGTTGGTCTGTTTTTCCCCGAAAACGCCTGGAACGAAATTGAAGACTATGTTGAGCTGATGAGCATTGCAAAGCACGCCAGCAACATTAAGCTTATCCGCGCACTTCAGGGCGCAGGCTACGACCTTAATTATGACGAGGTTGCCGCAACAACCGACGCCGACGAGTTTAACCGCGCGCATATTGCAAGGGTGCTTGTAAGCAAGGGGTATTTTGAAAGCACCGCCGACGCGTTTGACATAATACTGAAAGAAAAGCACGGCTTTTACAAGCCGCCCAAAAGGCTTAGCGCAATCGGCACAATCAGATTTATTAAGGATTTCGGCGGCGTTGCAGTACTGGCGCACCCGTTTTTGAACCTTGACTGCGACGGGCTGAACGACTTTCTGCCGATAGCAAAGGAAGCGGGGCTTGACGCGATTGAAACAAGGTACAGCACCTTTGATGAGGAAACCTCAAAAAAAGCCGCAGAGCTTGCCGAAAAATTCGGTTTGAAGCAAAGCGGCGGTTCTGACTTTCACGGAGCGGCAAAGCCCGATATTTCAATCGGCAGTGGCAGAGGCAATCTGCAAATTCCTTTTGATTTTTACGAAAACTTAAAACCATAACAAAAAACGGAGAGGAAAAAATCCTCTCCGTTTTATTTTCTGTTTGCTTATTTATTTTCATTAACGTCCGTGTAATCAACCTCGGTGTAGCCGTCGGGCTCATCGGGAATGATTAATACGCAAAGAATATAAAGGATAATTCCCGAGCCGCCGAAAACGGTTAAAACCGCCCAAAGCAGACGGATGAGGGTTGCATCCATATTGAAATACTTTGCAAAGCCTGCGCAAACGCCTGAAAGCATTGCGTTTTTCTTATCCTTATAAACCTTTTTGTTTAAATCCATAATAATGCCCCTTTCAATTTATATTATATTTATTTAGCCATTTCGGCTCTTGCTTCCTTAATACGCTGAACGAAGATTTTGCCCGTTTCGGTAATCTTTTCATACTCGCCCGTTTTAGCGCCCGCTGTAAGGCTTGAGCCTGCGCCTACTGCGATTGCGCCCGCTTTAATCCATTCCTTAACATTGTCAACGTCAACGCCGCCTGACGGCATCATAACAGCGTGAGGAATAGGACCGTGAATGTCCTTGATAAAGCGCGGGCCTGCTAAATCGCCCGGGAATACTTTAAGAACGTCTGCGCCGCATTCCATAGCCTGAACAGCCTCGGTAGGCGTATAAATACCGGGCATTGACGGAACGCCGTAACGGTTGCAGCAACGAACGGTTTCAGGGTCAAAATACGGAGCAACAACGTACTCTGCACCTGCAAGAATTGCAATTCTTGCGGTTGCGGCGTCCATAACCGTACCTGCGCCGATGATGATTTCGCCGCTGTTATACTTAGCGCGCATAGCCTCAATCAGCTTGTCAGCGTGCGGAACGGTAAAGGTAAGCTCAATTGCGGCAACGCCGCCTGCAATGCAGGCATCCGTAATTTTTTCTGCCTGTTCAACAGAGGTTGCGCGCACAACGGCAACAATACCAACCTCCTGAATTTTTGCTAAAGTTTCAATTTTGTTAGACATAGTATATCTCCTTATATAAGGTTTTTATATCCTTGCGGGCGGATGATATCCGCCCCTACGGTTATATGTAACAGTAAGCTTTATGTGTATTTTTAATATTAGAGGATTTTTTCGTTAGGCAAGGCTTGCGCAAAATTTCGTCGACGGGAGCATACGATTTGTATGTGACCGAGCGGAATTTTGGGCGAAACAAAGCATAACGGAAAAAGACGCAATATTAGCGTTGTACTCTTGCTGACGCGCCGTTAACCTTCGCCTCAACCTCTTTAAGCGAAGCCATTGAGGTATCGCCGGGTGTTGTCATTGCAAGAGCGCCGTGAACAACGCCGTAATTTACCGCTTTCTGCGCATCCTCATAGGTCATAAGACCGTAGATAAGACCCGAAGCAAAGCTGTCGCCGCCGCCGACTCTGTCAAGAATTTCAAGAGCGGGAAATTCGATTGAATTGTAAACCCTGCCGTCAGCGTAGCAGATAGCCTTCCAGTCGTTAACGGTTGCGGTTTTTACGGTGCGCAGAGTGGTTGCAATAACCTTGAAATTAGGATAAGCCTTACAAACCTCGCCGAGCATTTTAACGTAGCCGTCCATATTAAGCTCTTTAAGGTCGGCGTCGTTACCCTCAACCTCAAAGCCGAGGCAGGCTGTAAAGTCCTCCTCATTGCCTATCATAACGTCAACGTATTTGGCAAGCTCACGGTTAACCTCCTGAGCCTTTGCCTGACCGCCGATATCGTTCCAGAGCGACGGACGGTAGTTAAGGTCATAGGAAACAACCGTGCCGTACTTTTTGGCAGCCTTAACCGCCTCAATAACAACCTCTGCGGAATTCTCGGAAAGCGCAGCGTAAATGCCGCCCGTGTGTAACCAGCGAACGCCGAGAGTGCCGAAAATGTAATCCCAGTCAATATCGCCGGGTTTAAGCTGGCTGATTGCGGTATTACCCCTGTCCGACGTGCCTACTGCGCCGCGGATACCGAAGCCGCGTTCGGTAAAGTTAATACCGTTTCTTGTGGTTCTGCCGATACCGTCATATTTAACCCATTTGATGAGAGAGGTGTCCACCCCGCCCTGAAGGATTAAATCCTCAAGCAGATAGCCAACCTCGTTTTCGGCAAAGGCGGTAACAACGCCCGTTTTTAAGCCGAAGCAACGGCGCAGACCGCGGGCAACGTTATACTCGCCGCCGCCCTCCCAAGCGCGAAACGAGCGGGCAGTTTTAATTCTGCCTTCGCCGGGGTCAAGACGAAGCATAATTTCGCCGAGGGAAATTTCATCAAACGTACATTCCTCTTTTGGTCTGAGATTTAAGTTCATAACCTATCCTCCGTTATTCAAAACTGAAATAATTAATTGCGTTGTAATACGAAATACCCTGAACGATTTCCCTGAGCATTTCGTCATCGTTGGCGTACCAGCCGTCCTCAACCCATTTGCCGATGAGCGCGCACATAATGCGGCGGAAATACTCGTGCCTGCCGTAAGAGGTAAACGAACGGCTGTCCGTTTCCATTCCGACAAATTTGCCGAGAATTCCGAGGTTGCCGAGGTATTTCATCTGGTTAACCATACCGTCCATAGTATCAAGGAACCACCAGGCAGGACCAAACTGGATTTTGCCCGCAGCCTCAGCAGACTGGAAATTGCCGAGCATAGTTGCAAGCACGATATTATCCTTATCGTTAAGGTTAAACAAAATCGTTTTCGGCAGGTTACCGTTTACGTTAAGCGCGTCAAGAAAACGGCTGAGGGGCTGAGCAATATTGCAGTCGCCCACCGAGTCAAAGCCGATGTCCGCGCCCTTTGCGTTAAACATTGCGGTATTGTTGTTTCTCATTGCGCCGATATGGATTTCCATAGCCCAGCCAAGCTGCGCATACCTTTTGCCGAGGGCAAGCAGAAGCTTCGTTTTATAAGCGTCCGCCTGCTGCTGAGTGATTACGCCGCCGTTCATTACGGTTTCAAACGCGGCTTCAATCTCCCCGTCGGAAGCAATTTCAAACGGCACGTAATCAAACGCCTGGTCGGAAATTCTGCAGCCGACTGAATGGAAATAATCAACCCTTGAAAGCAGGGCGGCAACTACGTCGTCGGCGGTGTTTATTTCAATTCCCGCCGCTTCGCCGAGCTTTTCAATATATTCCTTAAAGCCCGCAAGGTTGATATTCAGCGCCTTGTCGGGACGGAAGGACGGAAGCACTTTGCAGTCAAAGCCCTCTGCATTTTTAAGCAGTTTATGGTATCTCAAATCGTCAATCGGGTCGTCCGTTGTGCAAACGAACTTAACGCCCGATTTTGTAATAAGGCTCTGCGGGCGGAAATCCCCCTCGCGTATCGCCTGATTTGCGCGGTCATAAATATCGTCGGCAGTTTTGGCAGACAGCGGAGTGTCAATACCGAAATAACGCTGAAGCTCAATATGCGCCCAGTGATAAAGCGGATTGCCGATTGCATACTGCAGCGCAAAGGCAAATTTTTCAAACTTTTCCCTGCCGCTTTTATTGCCCGTGCAGTAATCCTCGGGCACGCCGCAGGAACGCATTGCGCGCCACTTATAATGGTCGCCCCCGAGCCAGAGCTCTGCAATATCCGACGGGGCTTTGTTTTCATAAATCTCCTGCGGACTTAAATGGCAGTGATAATCGCAAATCGGCAGATTTTCACAGTAATCGTGAAAAAGATGTTTTGCGGTATCCGTGCTCAGCAGGAAATCCCTGTCCATAAAATTATTCATTGACAATCTCCCGTAACTTATAATCGGTTATATTATATACTTTTAAATTTTTTATTTCAATATAAATAATAAAAATAAGCAGAGAAATTCATCTCTGCTTATCTCTTTAAAAGTTCCGAGGTTACGGGAAACTCAAAATAGGTTGAGGGGTACGGCTCGTTTTTAAGGGTAAAATGCCACCACTCGCAGTCAATCGGCTCAAAGCCGTGCTTTACCATTACACTTTGCAAAAGCATACGGTTATTATACTGCTCCTCGGTTACGCCCCTGTAATCAGGATGCGAAACCTCGCTGAAATAATCAAACGGGCTGCCCATATCCACTTCCTTGCCCGTTTCCATATCAAGAAGGGTTAAATCAACCGTACTGCCGCGGCTGTGGCTTGATTTGCTTGCAATATAGCCAAGCTCGAACAGCGCCGTCTTTTCCAAATCGGGATAGAAAAAGGGCTTCATCCTCTGGTCTAAATCCTCAATTCCCCAGAGCACGAAATGCTTTACGGCGGTTGCGGGACGGTAAGCGTCAAAAATTTTAAGGCGGTAGCCCTTAACGTTCATTTCGTTGCTGACAGCCTTCAGCGCCCTTGCCGCCTCCTTGGTAATAATTGCGCAGGGCTGCTCATAACCGTCAATACGGTCGCCGATAAAATTATAGGTGGAATAATAGCGGATTTC
>CADBUK010000182.1 GCA_902797915.1 Oscillospiraceae bacterium | reverse complement strand
TTCCTCTGTAAGATTTGTTTTATATATCTCATTAAGAGCAAGGATTACCGCTGCGCCGTCGGCACTGCCGCCTGCAAGCCCCGCAGCGTGAGGAATTCTTTTTTCAATATCAATCTCAATCCCTCGGTTGCGTTTCTTGGTATACTTAAAGAATGTCGCAGCAGATTTCCATGCAATATTTTTTTCATTCAGAGGAATATCGTTAAGATTGCAGGTTATGCTGATTTTTCTTGCCTTATTCTCTTTTACGGTTACGGTATCATATACGCCGACGCTTTGCATAATCATAAACAGGTCGTGATAACCGTCGTTACGCCTATTAACAATATCAAGCATTAAATTGATTTTTGCATAAGCTTTAATCTTAACTTCCATTAATGCAATCCTTACTTTTTAATTTCGTTTATAAATTCCTCAATCCTGTCAATCGCAATCTTAATATTGTCAATTGAATAGCAATAGGAAACTCTGATAAAACCTTCTCCGCAATCGCCGAAAGCAGAGCCGGGCACAACCGCAACATGCTTTGAAAGAATAAGCTTTTCGCAAAATTCTTCACTTGTCAGCCCCGTAGATTTAATGCACGGGAACATATAAAACGCGCCCTCGGGCTCAAAGGTGGTAAGCCCGATTTCATTAAATCTGTTTACGGCATATTTTCTGCGCATATCATACTCGTCGCGCATCTTTTTTATATCATTGTCACCGTTTTTAAGCGCGTCAATCGCGGCATACTGCGAATTCGTAGGAGCGCTCATAATAGCAAACTGATGCAGCTTTGTCATCTGCTTGATAATCGGAGCGGGACCGAGCGCATAACCAAGCCTCCAGCCCGTCATTGAATACGTTTTGGAAAAACCGTTAATAACAATAGTTCTTTCCTTCATACCGTCTAAGGAAGCGATTGAGCAATGCTCTTCATCGCCGTATGTAAGCTCGCTGTATATCTCGTCCGACAAAACAAGAATATTATGCTTTATGCAGACCTCTGCAACCTCCTGCAATTCATCGTGTCGCATAATACCGCCCGTGGGATTATTCGGGTACGGAAGAACAAGAAGCTTAGTATTAGGCGTTATTGCCCTTTCAAGCTCCTCGGCAGTAAGCTTGAACATATTTTCGGCGCAGGTAGTAATCGGAATTGCGTTACCGCCCGAGGTTTCTACAATCGGCTTGTAGCAAACAAATGACGGTTCAACAACAAGCACGTCATCGCCGTTGCCGACAAGCGTTCTGATACACATATCAATACCCTCGGAGCCGCCTACGGTAACAAGCACCTCGGTTTTGGGGTCATACTGAACGTTATACTTGCGCGAATAAAACCTGCAGATTTCCTCTCTTAACGGCAGCATACCGGAGTTAGAGGTATAACGGGTTAAGCCTTTATCTAAATAGTCAATAGCAACTGAGCGGATATGCCACGGAGTCAAAAAATCCGGTTCGCCTACGCCTAATGAAATAACATTGTCCATTTCCTCGGCAATAGAAAAGAATTTTCTGATACCGCTCGGCTTAACGCTGACAATGCTTTCATTCAAAAAATCATCGTAGTTAATCAAAGGGAAATGGTCCCCCTATCGTCAATATTGTCGTCAGCAAGGAAAACGCCCTTTTCCTTATATTTTCTGAGCATAAAGTGAGTTGCGGTTGAAACAACGCCCTCAAGAGGAGAAAGCCTTTTTGCAACAAACATTGCAACCTCATGAAAAGATTTATCGGTAACCATTACAACCAAATCAATGGAGCCGCTCATAAGGAAAACGGATTCAACCTCCTCAAGCTGCGCAATTCTGTGAGCAACAGAATCAAAGCCCCTGCTGAACTGAGGCTGAATTTTAAGCTCTATCAGCGCGGTTACGGTCTGAACATTTGCCTTTTCCTTATCAATTATTGCCTGATAGCCTTTAATGACACCTGTTTCCTCGTACATTTTAATTGTTTCGGCAATTTCTTCCTCGGATTTACCGAGCATTCCCGCAAGCTCTTTATTTGAAAGACGGGCATTACTTTCAAGCAGGCTTAATAATCTGTCCATAATTGTACTCCTTATCTGATTTTAATTCTCATCGGTAATCGTTCAACAAAAACGGTCTGATATTCAAAGCCGCAGTCCTGAGCGAGTTTTATTCCTTCTTGTAATCCGTTACCGAGCCTGTTGGCATAATGACTGTCAGAGCCGATTGTAATATACCTGCCGCCAAGCTCGTTAAACCTTGAGATAACAGAAGCGTTCGGCATAAAATCCGCAAGCTCCCTGTTAATCTCGGAGGTGTTGATTTCAAGCGCTTTTTCATTTTCGATAAGCTTTTTCAATATGTTATCTATTTTAACAGAAAATTTGCTTAAATCAATATCTATTTTATATTTTCCTTTTATATACCTTAAAGG
>CADBUK010000181.1 GCA_902797915.1 Oscillospiraceae bacterium | reverse complement strand
GGTAAGCAGAAGCTTGTTGATACAGGCGGTCGTGTTGACAGGTTCAACAAGAGATATGCTCGTAAAGGCTAATCATTAAAAAAGGGTGCCCCTTGGGGCTCCCTTATTTCTTTTTTATTCTCGGAGTTTCAGATGAAAACCTACTTTAACAGAATTTTACACGGAGAAAACAGCCCTAAAAAGTGGGAACTGCTTATATGGTGGGTTTGCCGACTTGTACTTATCAGCGCTTTGATACACGCATTGTTCATCAGCAAGGCTGACGACAGAAAGCTGATGGCGCTTCAGGTAACGGGAAATCTTATAGGTATGTTTGCCTGGGAAATTCTTATGATGTTTCCTGAAAAAAATCTTGTAAGAAATCTTCCTGCATACATTCAGGACGTAAGCTCCCTCGGGCTTTTACTCGCAAGCTTCGGCGGCGCTTATCTTAATTTGTATTATTCGCTGCCTGTTCTTGATATTGTTATGCATACCGTTGGCGGTGTGCTTTGCACAATTCTCGGTTATGAGATATTCTGCGCAATGCAGGTCAGGGATAAAACCGTAAATTCTGTTGCAATTATTGTTTTCGGCGCACTTTGCTTTTCTTTTGTAGCGGGTAATATCTGGGAGCTGTTTGAATTTACCGCAGACCAGTTAAACCCAAATATCGGCGACGCTCAGCACTGGTCGCTTCAGCTTGCCATAGAAGCTGATTTAAAAGACGGTATCGGTTTGCCAAACTATATTGACCCGCGCGACGATATGCGATATGCGCTTATTGACACTATGGAGGATATGATTTGCAACACGGTCGGCGGTGTAGTCGGCTGGGTAATTCTTAAAATTGTTCCTTATCATCACAGGGGCAAAAACGACCTGAATAAACGCTTTGAAAACATAAGCGCAAATGTTTAATGGGGTAAATATGCAAGAATATAAAACGGTTGAAAAGGCGTCAAGCGCAGAGTTTGTTGAAAAGAAATCAAGATTTATAGGCTACGTTACTCCGATAAAAACGCAGGAGGAAGCGGTTTCTTTTATCAATACAATTAAATCAAAGCACTGGGACGCAACTCATAATGTTTACGCCTATGTTTTGAAAGATAATAATATTCAACGGTACAGCGACGACGGGGAGCCCTCGGGAACGGCAGGCGTACCTGTACTTGACGTTATTCTGAAATCAGGTGTGGTTGACGTTTGCGTTGTGGTTACTCGTTATTTCGGCGGTACGCTTCTTGGCGCAGGCGGTCTTGTACGCGCATACGCTCACGGCTCAAAGATTGCGCTTGAGGCAGGGAATATTATTACAATGGGTCTCTGCAGTGTTTTATGCGCAGAGGTTGATTACTCGTTTTACGACAGGCTGACAAAGCTTTTAGAAGATTTCAAAGCAAACGTTATAACAACGGACTATGCCGATAACGTTAAGGTTACCTTTTCAATCAGTAAATCAAGTGCTGACGATATATCTGAAAAGCTTACGGATTTAAGTAACGGGCAGTACGGTCTTAAACAGATTGACGAAATATTTGCTAAAATATAAAACCGCAGTTATTACTGCGGTTTATTTAATGTAATAATATTTATTTCGGGATGATTAAAAAGCCTTAATGGGAATTCCGAATTACCGATTCCGCGACTGATAATCAGCTTAGGTCTTGTGCCGAATGTACCTCTTGCATATTTAGGAAACAATCCCTGACCGGGGCTGAAAACGGGGCCTATAAACGGCAGAATGAACTGACCGCCGTGTGCGTGCCCCGAAAGCTGAAGGTCAAAATCATACTGACTGTAATTGTTTTCTTTTACCTGCTCAAAGTTTTCGGGGAAGTGGCTCAATACTATTTTATAGCCTTCTGCCTTATCAAGCAGTTTAAGATACGGGCTCATATCCTTATAAACAAAGGTACCGTTTTTTCTTGCTTTGTAATCCTTGTGGTCCGCCTGATTTTCGTCAAGTCCAAGTATGGATATTTTATTTCCGTTAATATCCGCAGTCACAAGCTCATTGAGAAGAACGTTAAATCCCGCGTCAGACAGTCTTTTCATCAGTTCTTCAAATTCGTCAAGCCTTCTCTCGTGATTTCCCGTGATATAATAAACGGGGCAGATTTCGCAAAGCTTCGTGGCGTACTTTATCATTTCCTCTTTACGCCGCGCCTTTTCGTTTATAAAATCGCCCGTGTACATAATTACGTCAGGCTTAATTTCGGTAACTTTTTTAAGAATACTCTTGGACGGCTTTGAATGTATGTCCGAAAGCTGAACGATTTTTACACTTTTATTTATATTTTCCGATGTCAGATTATACTCGGTTAAATCTATTTTGTTATTTTCGTAATAGCAAAATGTTATAATCAAAGCAACGAACAGGATTATTAAAACATAAATCATATTTTTATACCTCAACAATATCATATACTTTTAAGATATAATCGTCAAGTTATAATATTTTAAAGGTATTATAGCATATTAAGCGTATAATTTAATAGAATTATGTTTAATTTTTGAATAAAATGGGTTGAAAGGAGTTGAGATTATGCCGATAAGCAGTTCTTTTTTGCAGGAACTTAAATATAAAACAGATATTGAAGACATAATTTCAACCTATGTCACTTTAAAAAAGCGCGGGTCAACCTATGTCGGTCTCTGTCCGTTTCATAATGAAAAGACGCCTTCATTTACCGTTTACCCTGACACACAGTCGTTTTATTGCTTCGGCTGCGGCGCAGGCGGGGATACAGTCGGCTTTATACGAAAAATCGAAAACCTTGATTATGTTGACGCCGTGAAGCTTCTGGCAGACCGTGCGGGGCTTGAAATGCCTATGGACGGTTTTGACGACAGCGTTTCAAAACAAAGGCGCAGGGTGCTTGAGGCTAACAGAGCTGCGGCAAAATTCTTTCATTCACAGTTAATGAGTAAAAGCGGTAAAGCAGGGCTTGATTACCTGAAAGGCAGAGGGCTTTCAAGTAAAACCATTACTAAATTCGGTATGGGCTTTGCGCCTAATGCGTGGCACGCTCTTACTGAGGCTTTGTTAAAAGAGGGCTTTACCCAATACGAATTAATGCAGGCAGGCTTAATCAGAAAAGGCGACAAGGGTTATTACGATATTTTCCGCAACAGAGTTATGACGCCTATTATCGACGTTCGCGGAAACGTTATTGCTTTTGGAGGCAGAGTGCTTGACGACAGTAAACCCAAATACATAAACACCGGCGACACCTTGGTTTATAAAAAGACAAACGAGCTGTTTT